>JAPLJS010000050.1 GCA_026388545.1 Deltaproteobacteria bacterium | reverse complement strand
CATTCCGGACAAATACCGTGACTAAATTCTGCTTCCGAGTGGTCTCTTATATAGACATCTATCTGTTCCCAGTAACCGTCATCATTGCGTATTTTCTTGCAAGAAGAGCAAATAGGCAGCATGCCTCTCAATGTCCTGATTGTAGAGAGTGCATCTCTCAGCTCAATAATAAGTCTCTCCCGTTCCTCCTCGGCCCGCTTGCGCTCGGTAATGTTTTTTGAAACAACGGCCAAACTTATGATTTTTCCGTCAGGGCCAAGCTCCTTAACAGGGCTGAAGGTACGAAGAAAATAGCTATTATCTCTCCCGCTCCGATGCTCATGCTGGACTGACTGACCCGTCGCAAAGACCTGTTTAACTATTTCTGAAAATATTTCGGTCTCTTCAGGCGAGTGAAATTCTCCATATGACCTGCCGATAATATCACTGGTCGGTATGCTTAATCTCGATAAATGTTGGCTGTTAATAAATAAATATCTGCAATTCTCATCCACTAAATACATGGAGTCGGACGTTGATTCTACCAGGGCAAGACAGGCATCTTCGGTTTGTCGTATAAACATGGAAGTATTGTTCAAATCCTTATTTCCTTTCACTATCAGTTAATTCTTTGTTATTGTTCGAAGGCATCCTCCCAACCCCCTTTTTTCTATAATGTATGCTCTTTATAATGACCTGACCGTGTACTTTGTACCACATTTTAAACAATAAGTCTCTTTAAGTATATCAATGACTCTGTGCTGTGCTGAAGGACTTTTTCGTTTATTTCTAATGGATATCTTTGGGCAAAGGCAAAAAGTTTATGATATGAGTGCAGAAGAGGACAGTGAAGAAGTCACCGCGCTAGGCGGCGCAGGTGAAGCATTCAGCGAGGCAACCAACCATTCCAGGGCATCAAATATATTTTATCTTTTCCATCTTTCGGTGTATAGAGAAAGTGGTTTTCTGAGATATACGCATGAAAGGTACTGAATGCAGATATTTGTCGATGCGGATGCTTTTCCGAATGTGATCAAGGATATCTTGATCAGGGCGGCTGTGCGCTTGCATGTGCCCCTGGTCTTTGTTGCCAATCAGCCGGTGAGACTTGAGCGGTCAGTTACTATTTCGAGCATTGTGGTCCCGTCCGGCCCTGATCTGGCCGATGATCGCATTGCTGAACTCGCGCAGCCGGGCGACTTAGTGATTACTGCCGATATTCCGCTTGCAGACCGGGTTGTTTCCAAGGGCGCCTTTGCAATCAACCCCAGAGGCGAACTCTATACGGAGGATAACATCAAAGACCGGCTGGCCACGCGTGACCTTATGAATGAGCTGAGAGACGGCGGTATGATTACGGGCGGCCCTTCGACGTTCGGCAGGAAAGACCGTCAGGCGTTTGCCAACCAGCTGAACCGTTTTTTAAACAAACATTTCAAAAGCGAAAATGTCAAAAAATAGCGGACAACTCTTGCGAAGATCAATTTTACGGAAGGGGTTGAGGGAGGCATCAATTGAAGCTTTCCACAGCAAGCTTCGGGGAATGCGCTCGCTACGGATTCAACTCCATTGTACTGTTAAATTTTCTTGACACACAAAAGACATCTTCATATACTCTGCCCGCCCAAAAGCGGATTCTTCTCAAACAGAGGTGTTTGACTGCATGAGAAGAATATATTGCAGTAGAGGCATATGACAAGCCAGGGAGGAAACCGGTATGGCCAAATCTGAAGATGTTAGAAAAACCGATAAGAAAAAACCGCTGAAAACAGCAAAAGAGAAGAAGCAGGCAAAGCTGGACAAGAAAAAGAAAAAATAGTTGACCAGCCTCTTATCTTCCAAATCTCCGGGCAACAGTGAACCGGAATAGTATTTTCAAATATCTTACCTTATCAACAGCCGAGGTAGGCTTTCCTGACGCGTGGGTCGCCGAGCAGTTCTTTGCCTGAGCCGGAAAGGATGATTCTCCCTGTTTCCAGCACGTAGGCGCGCGACGCAACGGATAACGCCATATAGGCGTTCTGCTCAACAAGGAGGACCGTAGTGCCCGCCTTATTGATGTCGACAATTATATGGAAGATGTCGCGTACCAGTACAGGCGAAAGTCCCATGGAAGGTTCGTCAAGGAGCATCGTCCTGCTTCTGCTCATGAGCGCCCGGGCCACTGCCAGCATTTGCTGTTCGCCGCCTGAGAGTGTACCGCCAAGCTGATTTGTTCGATTTTTAAGCTGTGGGAAGAGACCAAATACTCGTTCATAATCCTTTGAAATCTCACCCTTATCGCTTCTTTGCCAGGTGGCGAGTTTAAGGTTTTCCATTACCGTGAGGTTTCCGAATATACCGCGTCCTTCCGGCACCTGGGCCATACCCATGGCAACGATCTGATGGGCTGGTACACTGCGCAAGTCCTGCTGTCTGTAGGTTATCCGGCCACTATAGGGAACAATGCCGGATATGGCACGGAGTGTGGACGATTTGCCGGCGCCGTTCGCACCGATTAAAGTGACGATCTCGCCTTCATACACCTCGAAAGATATATCATCCACCGCCTTTATGTTTCCATATGCAATGGTGAGATTTTCAACTGAAAGGATCATTCCGTTACTGTTCATGAATGCTGCACCTCACCAAGGTATACTTCCAGCACACGGGAGTTGTTCTGTATCTCCCGCGGCAGCCCTTCGGCAATTGTTTCACCGAAATCGAGGACAAGAAGCCTTTCGCAGATATTCATTACCAGGTGCATCTGGTGCTCGATGAGGAGGATGGTCAGGTTGAACTCTTTCCTGATCCATTGGATAAATTCCATAAGCTGGGTAACCTCATTGGGATTCATACCGGCGGCAGGCTCATCCAGCAGAAGAAGCTTCGGTCTTGTTGCCAGGGCCCTCGCGATCTCGAGTCTTCTCTGCAAACCGTAGGGGAGGTTTTTCGAGAGTTCATCGGCATAACTCTCCAGTTTCAAGAAGGCAAGCAAATCCATTGAATGCCCGATAATCTCTTCCTCTTCTCTCGCGAAGCGGCCCACGTGGAGTAACGCCTCGATGGGACTGTACCTCACCCTCGCATAGTGGGCAATGCGGACATTATCGAGCACTGTCAGCTCTTTGAAAAGGCGGATATTTTGAAATGTGCGGGCAATACCAAGGGAAGTGATACGGCTTGGAGATTTCCCGACAATCTCCGTACCTTCAAATGATATGTTTCCGCTGGTTGCTCTGTAGACACCCGTAATCAGGTTAAATATTGTTGTTTTGCCTGCACCGTTAGGGCCGATGATTCCCACCAGTTCGTATGGTTCAAGGTTCAGATTAAATTCTGAAACCGCAGCCAGTCCATCAAAGTAGTGCGTCACTTTATGAGCTTTCAAAACAGACATCAGGTATCCGCTCTCTTTTCACGCCAGAGCCTGCTTGCAAGCATGTCGCGAACAGGCACAAACCAGCGAAATTCCCTCATACCCATAATGCCGCGAGGACGGAAAATCATCAGTATTACCAACATAAGGGGCATGATCACCATGCGCCAGATACCCATGGGGCGCAAAACTTCCAGCAATACAGTATAAACCGTGGCGCCAATTACAGAACCTGCAATGGACCCTATTCCCCCAAGGTATACCATTATCAATATGTCTGTTGATTTGAGAATGTCAAAGGCACGGGGGTTGATAAACTGCAGGAGATGCGCAAAGAGAGCTCCCGCTATACCGGCAAAAAAAGAAGATACTGTAAAGGCCAGCACCTTCACGTGGTTGGTATTTACGCTCATCAGGTCGCTTGCGACTTCATCCTCACGGATTGAGAGCACACCCCTTCCGAAGTTTGAATATATCAGGTTGCGTATGACCCACACGGAAATAAGAACCCAGAAGAAGACCCAGGGAAGTGTGGACAGTTTCTCCATACCCAGAAAACCGCGCGGCCCGCCGAGGGCGTCGATATTTTCAATGACCGACTTGACAATCATGCAGAAGGCGAGCGTCACAATGGCAAGGTAGTCACCCCTCGTCTTGAAAGAGGGAAAAGCCACCACCAAACCGATAACTGCCGCAACCAATCCGCCTGCAAAGACAGCTACCGGGAATAGCCATGCCGCCATGTCTGCGGGAAATACCCTTACGGTAAGAAATGAAGCAACATATGCACCGATGGCCATGAATCCTGCATGCCCTACGGAAAACTCCCCCATGTAGCCGTTTACGAGGTTGAGGCTCAGTGTCAGGATGATGTTGATCCCTATGTACATGATTACAAGCTGAACGTAAGGATCGAGTAACTCAAACTGGTGAACGACGAGGGAGAGCGCAAAAACGGAAATCAAAAGGGCCGGCATCAGCCAGCGTTTACGTTCCAGCTTGTCTATATAATGCTTTATGGACAAAGTGCTCACTACTTAATACCTAAAAAAATCCCCCTTTATCCCCCTTTACAAAAGGGGGAAATATTCTGTTACACCTTTTGGGGGTGCGGTTTCCCGAGTATCCCGTAGGGCCGGAATATCAGTAATACCAATAAAAGGACAAAAGCTATAAAATCCCGGTATGTGGAAGGTAAAAAGGCAACCACCATGATTTCCACTGCACCGAGGATGTAACCGCCGATCATGGCGCCGCGAATATTGCCGATACCGCCTACTACGGCAGAGATGAATGCCTTCCATCCCACCATTATGCCCATATACGGGTCGATTACCGGGTATGCAAGACCGTACATCACTCCCGCAGCCCCCCCGAGACCGGTACCAATGGCAAAGGTAATTGAAATAATAAGGTTCACCGGTACACCCAGAAGGGGCGCCACGGTCTTGTCCCACGATATGGCACGCATTGCCATACCCACCATGGTGCGCCTTACAATCAAATCCAGTATCCACATGAGGAGCAGAGATAAAATGATAACGAATATCTGCAGCGATGAGATGGATACGCCGAAGAATGTCCAGTTTGTGTTGTCCAGGAGCTGGGGCACCTGTTGTGGATAGGGGCTTAGGGCCAATGTGAAATTTTCCAGAAACAAACCTACACCAAGCGCGGTAATAATAGCGGAAACGCGCGGCGCTTGACGCAGCGGCTTGTATGCGAACCGCTCAATAACAACACCGAGCAGTGCCACACCGATCATTGAAATTATAAGTACCGGAATAAACGGGAGTTTAAGATATATGGCTGCAAGAAAACAGAAGAATGCACCAACCATAAAAAGATCGCCGTGGGCAAAGTTGATCATGGTAAGTATACCGTATACCATGGTGTAGCCCAGGGCGATAAGTGCGTATATACTGCCGACCTGGAGAGCATTCAGGAACTGCTGAAGGACGTATGTCATTCCGTTATACCATTCCCTCCCCTTCGCTTTTTCACCCTCTCCCTTGCCATCTCCCATCGAGGGAGAGGAAAGGTTTTAGATCATCATGGGTTAGCAGTTGCGAAGTATACAAATTTACCGCCCTTAATTTGCACTATCACAGCGCTCTTTGTGGGATCGCCGGAGCCTTCCTTGAACTGCATATTCCCCGTTACGCCCTCGTACTTGGGGATTTTGGCAAGGGCATCCCGAATTGAATCTCTGTCAAGCTTATTGGCGGTTTTAAGCGCCTGGAAGAGAAGTCCGAATGAGTCGTAGGTAAGCGCTGCAACATCATCCGGCATGCTCGCGTACTTAACCTTGAATCCCTCAATAAACCTGGTTGCCACGGGTGTTGCCGCGTCGGCAGCGTAATGGGTGCTGAAATAATATCCTTCACAGTCATTCCCGCAGAGTTTAAGCAAATCCTGAGAACCCCATGAATCGCTGCCCACAAAAGGTACAGCAATGCCAAGCCGTTTTGCCTGTTGAATCTGAAGAGGTATCTCACTGTAATAGTTCGGCAAAAATATCATTTCAGGGGCTGCGTTCTTGATCTTTGTCAACTGTCCGGAAAAGTCTTTATCACTCGTGGTATATGTTTCAAAGGCTACAACTTTGCCACCGGCTTGCTCGAACGTCTCCTTGAAGATCTCCGCGATGCCCTTATTGTATTCGGAGGCAACGTCATAAAGAACCGCTGCTTTCTTTGTCTTGAGGGTTTCCAATGCAAATTTTGCTACAACGCGACCCTGAAAAGGATCAATAAAGCAGGCGCGGAAAACATATTTTTTCGGGGCATTGGTCTTCGCATCGAGGGTTGTTTTGGGATTCGTCGACCAGGGACTGATGAGGACAACTTTTGAACTTTCCGCAATCTCCGAGGCAGGCAGCGCATAACGCGTAGCATTCGGACCGATGATTGCGTGAACTTTCCGCTGCGCTATCAGCTTCTGGGCCGCGGAAGCAGACTGGTCGGACTTACCCGCGTTATCTTCCACAAAGAGCTCCACTTTATATTTCTTTCCTCCTATATCAATTCCGCCTGCGTCATTTACTTCTTTCACTGCCATTTCAGCCGCTTTTTTACATGACTCGCCCACCGCAGGCATATCACCTGTCATTTCGGCTATTACCCCCACTTTAACAGCAGAACTTTTCTCGCTGCAGGCTCCGAAGAACATGACCATAACGACACATAAAACAAGCGAAAAAACTATTTTTTTCATACTCCCCTCCGTATAATAATTTATTGAAAACAGTACTACCCAGCCAAATTTATTTGTTTGATTTGTTGTTGATTAGAATTCCCTTTGGGTGCGGGGAGTATAGGAGAAGCAGTCTTGTAAGTCAATAGAATTTGACTGAAAAATATAGTAGACACCTGTGAGGGGTTTCAGGGAGAACACAAGGGGGTTTTTCTTTCCGGATCATGACTGAAAAAGAGAGAGGCGCAATGTTCCAGGGCAAAACTTACATTACGGTCGTGTGAAATCTAATTCCTTGGATGGAAGACACAAGGCAAAAGCGTTATTCAGCAATTCCCGAAATCCCTGTTCCAGACCCGCCAATTCCAGTCTATGTTCAATCTGGCATCCCAATATGGACTGTACCGGAGAGTCATTTTACATCGAGGCGTGTCTGTGGTTGTGCCTTGAGTTTCCCTGTCCTCGGCGCCTATCAAGCGCACCCATTCGGTAATTTCCTTCATGCGGAACTTCCAGACATGGCCAAATTTATGAGCGGGAACGTTTTTGGTTTCAATCCATTTATAGACTGTACCTTTTTTCACGTTAAGATAGTCAGCGACTTCATCCGCGGAAAGCCATCGATCTTCCATCATGACCATACCCCCTCATCGAATCATTGTTACAGTTCCCAGTCACGAATAATGAAATGAAAGATTTTCCACAAAACTGTCATAATGATTAAAGGTAACGTTAATGGTTCTGAATTATTGATACTTTCAATAAATCTTGTTATGCGCATTTTGTTTCTCTTTTTGGTTTTAGATAACCATAGATGAACAACATGTTCTGTGACACAGATCACAAAAAGGTGTTTTTATCAATCTTGATATCAGAAACCCACTGTTAAGCTCAAAGATCGACTCACGAAAATTAAGACTTGACTGAAATAAGGCCTTCGAGGGATAGAGAGAGATACTGATATAAGGACCGCTCTTTATACAGGAAAAACCTTGTAACAGCTGCAAAGAAACTCAATCGACCCTATAACAAGAAAAATGAAAACCTCAGAACATCTCAGTTTGCTATTCGGATGTCACACCTTAACTAACAAAAAAGGTTGACAGAATTATAAGACAAAGGGTATTTACCATTAAGTTTAACTAACTGGTTAGTATAACTATATGGTTTTTTCGAGGCATAAACATGGATATTCCATCATTAGTGGAAAAAAGAAGCGGAACTGTCATGCGCATCCTTGAGGCCGCGGCAAGTGTCTTCTCGGAGGTCGGCTTCGCCGGGGCGCGGGTCGATGAGATTGCCGACCGCGCAGGCGTCAATAAAGCTATGATCTATTATCACATCGGCGACAAAGAAACACTCTATGCTGAAGTCATTAATAACATTATCGGCAACACCGCGGAGACGATTTCCCGTGAGATAAAAGATGTTCAAGACCCTGAGGAAAAACTGAGGATTTATATCCGTACCTTTGCCCGCAACGTCGACAATAATCCGCAGGTGGCCCCTGTCATGATGCGTGAAGTTGCCTCCGGCGGGAAGCACCTTCCTGAAGTAGTGGCGCGTGATATTTTTCGTATCGTGAATATGCTTAGGGAAATTCTCAAAGAGGGTGAAGAAAAGGGGATTTTTATAGAAACCATTCCCTTCCTCATACACATAATGGTTGTCGGGGCCATGATCACCTATAAAACCTGGGGGCCGATCAGGGCAAGGTATGACTGGCTTCCTGTAGCTATAAAGAATTTGGATGATGGAATATCCGGCAACATAGTCGGGGAGATCGAAAAACTCATCTTAAAGGCTGTGAAGAAGTGAAAGGAAAAGAGAATATGCAGACGAAAAACACAACGTTAATATTTTCTGCGACAATACTGTTATTCTTTATTTTTGCCGAGGGCGCCCTCTCTGCGGAAAAACTGACCCTGCAGCAGAGTATTGACCTGGCCCTGAAGCAAAGTGTCCTGATCCAGTCGGCAAGAGAAGGCGTAAAGGGCGCGCAAGCCCAGAAGCAGGAGGCCTTTACGGGATTTTTGCCGAGATTCAGCACATCCTACAGCTATACAAGACTTAACGAAGAACCGTCCTCGAACATTGCTATGCCCGGAGTACCGCCATTTACGATGACCACAGGGACAAAAGATAACTATACCTGGGCGTTGGAGGTGAAACAACCCCTCTTTGCCGGCGGAGGAATCGTTGCCAATTATGAAGCAGGCAGGCTTGGCGCAGAGATCGCTGCGATTGACGAAACGGCGGTCGTTCAGGACACAGTCCAGGATGTCAAACTTGCATATTTCAACATTCTGAAAGCGGAGAGGCTTCTCGATGTGGCCAAACAATCGGTGGAACAGTTGGAGGCACACCGGAAGATGGCTCAGGATTTTTTTAATGTCGGTGTGATTCCCCGGAACGACCTTCTCCGTGCCGAGGTGGAGCTGGCCAATGGCCGCCAGAATCTTCTTAAGGCCGAGAACTCCTTAGAAATGGCGAAGACGAAGTTCAACACGGTGTTGCGGAGAGAAATCAATACTCCAACGGAAGTGGAAGATATTCTCACGCTTAAACCTTTTGATAAATCTCTCAATGAGTGCCGGAAGCTTGCCCTGGAAAACAGGCCGGAGATCAAGTCCTCTACTCTAAAGGTAGAACAGTCACAGAAGATGGTCAAACTGACCAAAAGCGAATATTTCCCTGCTATAAATGCCGTCGGGCACTATGAACGTTATGGCGATAAACCGCGTGTTGAAGGAAGTCCTTACAAAGATCAGGAGAACTGGTATGTTATGGGTGTGGCGAGCTGGAATTTCTGGGAATGGGGCAGGACAAAAAACCGGGTAGATGCAAGCCGCTCCCGGGAAAATCAGATGGCCTATGCCCTTGATAATGTAAAAGACCAAGTTGACCTGGATGTTAAAAATGCATGGCTGACGCTCCACGAGGCCGAAAAGCAGGTGGCGGTTGCGCAAAAGGCCATCGAGCAGGCGGAAGAAAATTACCGGATCAGCCGGGAAAGATACCGGGAGCAGGTGGGAACATCAACGGATGTCCTGGATGCCCAAACCCTGCAGACAAGAGCGAAATCGGATTACTTCAATGCCCTCAGCGATTACAACATGAGCATTGCCAGACTGGAAAGGGCAATGGGGGTGCGGGAGGTTCTGCCATGAAAAAAAAGATCATCATTATAGTTTTTGTGATTCTCCTTTTGGGTGTCGGCGCTCTGGTATATTTCGGGCAATGGCAGTCACAGCGGGGTGAGCTATATTATTCCGGAACCATTGAAGCAATTCAGTCCAATCTCTCCTTTCAGGTAAACGGTCGCGTAATAAACATCGCTGTTAGGGAAGGTCAGGCCGTCACAAAGGATCAGCTTCTTGCCGAGATCGATCCCGCAGAACTCCAGTCACGGAAAGATCAGGCAGAGGCGAGTCTGGACCGTTCGATCAAGACGCAGGATCAGATGGCAACCCTTTTGAGCATCTTCAAAACCACCCTTCCCGCCGATGTTGAAAGGGCGGAAGCGAATATCACCAGCGAGAGAGATGTCATGAATGACGCCCGGAAAAATTACCAGCGATACGAGCAATTATTCAAGCAGGGCGTTGTGACGGAAAAGGAGCGTGATGCCGTAAAGCTCAGTTATGATACGGCGAAATCCAGACTTGATGACGGAGATGCCGCACTAAGACAGGCGAAGAGCAATCTGAAGAAGATAGATGCAACCCAGAAGGAACTCGAGGCCGTCATCTCCCAGGCGAGGCAGGCCAAAGCCGCTTTGGGACAGGCGGATATTCAACTGAATTATGGCAGGCTGTTAGCCCCTTACGGCGGGGTAATTACGAGCCGCAATGTTGAACCGGGGGAAGTGGTGACACCGGGCCGCGAGGTTCTGACTCTTGCCGATCTTTCCACGGTGGATCTCAAGATATTTGTGGATGAAACGGAAATCGGGAAGGTCAAGCCGGGGCAGGATGTAGAGATCAAGGTCGATACATTCCCCAACAAAGTTTATGAGGGAAAGGTAACATTCATCTCACCTGAGGGGGAGTTCACCCCCAAGATCATCCAGACCAAAAAAGAACGGGTGAAGCTTGTGTATCTGGTGAAAGTATCCATCCCCAATCCTGATTTGGAATTAAAAACCGGTATGCCGGCAGACGCATGGCTGCGGTGAATATCCCTTCACTTTCCCCCTTTCGTAAAGGGGGATTGAGGGGGATTTTTCAGTACAGTTTTAAAATAATCCCCCCTGACCCCCCTTTAAAAAAGGGGGGGGAACTTCAGACCCCCTTTTCCAAAGGGGGAAAGTAGAGGTTTTGGAGAGTATAGACAGTGGTTGTAAGCAGCATGAATTTCATATCCATAGAGAATGTTTCCATGCGCTTCGGCGAGGTGGAAGCGGTGAGGGAGGCAACCCTCTTCGTTGATCAGGGAACCATCTTCGGTCTGGTGGGATCTGATGGCGCAGGTAAATCCACCCTCCTCCGGATGACGGCGACCATGATCCCTCCCGTTTCCGGACGGATTCTGATTGACGGCCTCGATGTAGTCAAGGACAGACAAAAGGTTAAACGCCTGATCGGTTATATGCCCCAGCGTTTTGGCCTTTACCATGACCTGACCGTTGACGAAAACATGAGATTCTTCATGGATGTTTTTAATGTACCCAAGGAAGAGCGCCGTCGGAGACGAGAAAGGTATCTGGGATTTTCCAATCTGCTCCCTTTTGTGGATCGGCCTGCAGGCAATCTCTCCGGTGGGATGAAGCAGAAGCTGGGACTGGCCTGTGTTCTTGCCCATGAACCGAAGGTGCTGATCCTCGATGAACCGACGAATGGCGTGGATCCCGTTTCCCGGCAGGAGTTTTGGGAGATCCTGGCGCAGATGCGCGAGGACGGCATGACCATCCTGGTTTCCACCGCCTATCTCGATGAGGGAGAAAAGTGTGGCCGGCTGGCGCTGATGCACCGCTCTCAGGTTCTGGACATTGCAGCACCGTCAGAAATCCGCGGCGCCTTTTCCAGCCTGGAAGATGCAATGATTCACCGTATTCAGGAAGTGGATAAAGAGATTGTTCATGATTCCTTCAAACGCTGATGCCATATCCGTAAATGACCTCGAAAAGCGTTTCGGGGCTTTTGTAGCGGTGAATAAAATATCTTTTTCCGTGAAAAGAGGAGAAATCTTCGGTTTCCTTGGGCCCAACGGTTCCGGTAAATCGACGACGATCCGTATGCTCTGCGGAATACTGACCCCCACTTCAGGTCAGGGGCAGGTGGCAGGGCATGACATCTTTAAAGAGTCGGAAGAAATCAAGAAGTCGATCGGCTACATGTCCCAGAAGTTTTCCCTCTATGAAGACTTAAGTCCATACGAAAATATACGATTTTATCTGGGAATCTACGCTGTCCCACAGGATCAATGGAAGGATCGGATTGAGTGGATCCTGGATATAACACGGCTTCAGGAGGTCCGTAACCGTTATACCAGGGAGTTGCCGTCCGGATGGCGCCAGCGTCTGGCCCTGGGCTGTGCCCTCCTCCACCAACCGGACATCCTCTTTCTGGATGAACCTACTTCAGGTGTTGATCCCATAACGCGTCAGCATTTCTGGGATTTCATCCGTAAACTGGCCGGGGAGGGAATCACCGTATTCGTTACCACGCACTATATGGACGAAGCCCGACATTGCGAGCGGATTGTCATGATCAATGAGGGAAGAATCGTCGCCGTCGGCAGTCCGCCGGAAATTATTGCCGCGGTATGCCCAGATCGTCCCGATGCTGACTTAAACGATGCCTTTATCACCCTCATGTCCAAGGGGAAAAATTGAAACTCAGAAATATTCAAGCCATCACCCGTAAGGAGTTTTACCACCTGATAAGGGACTACAGGAGCCTGTATCTGGCTTTTGCCCTCCCGCTGCTGCTGATTCTCCTGTTCGGCTATGCGCTCAGCCTTGACGTGGATAATGTCGAAACGGTTGTGGTGGATTATGACAACACCGATCTGAGCCGGGATTTCATTCGCCGTCTCGACGCCTCTCCGTATTTTCATGTATCTGCACATCTCCCCGATACAAAAGCAGCAACCGAATATTTAGACCACAGTTGGGCAATACTAGCAGTCGTAATACCCCCCGGCTGGACACGGGACCTCCGGGGGGATCGCGAAGCCTCGCTGCAGCTTCTTCTCGATGGCAGCGATCCCAATTTTGCCAATATAACGAGGGGGTACATGAATGCGTTCGTCGAGCAGTACAATCAGAAGCTCCTCGTTCAATTTCTCAACCGCCAGGGGATGGAGAAGATAAAGCCGCCTTTGGAGGGACGAATCAGGGTGTGGTTTAACGAGGATCTGGAAAGCCGGAATTTCATTGTTCCCGGCATCATCGCAGTTATCATCATGATCGTGGGGGCTATGCTGACATCGCTCGTCATCGCACGGGAATATGAAAACGGGACGATGGAAACGATCAGATCTCTCCCCATCACTGCCGGTGAATTCCTGATCGGTAAAGCCATCCCTTATTTCTTCGTGGGGCTGACCGATGTGCTGATCTCCATCCTCATGGGACAGGTTCTCTTCGGCGTCGTCATGAAATCCAGCTTCTGGCTGATGATCGCGGCATCTTCAATTTATCTGGCTGTTGCTTTAGCACTGGGTCTCTTCATTTCATCCGTTACCAAAACCCAACTGCTGGCTAATCAGGGGGCTATTCTCCTCACGTACCTTCCCTCTCTACTCTTATCGAATTTTGTTTTTCCGGTAGTCAACATGCCAACGTTTCTTCAGTTGGTAACGTACATTGTTCCAGCCACGTATTATATCGATATTTTGAACGGCTTATACTTGCGGAATCTCGGGTTGACTCATTTGTGGCCGAGTTTTCTAGTCATGACAGTCATGTTTGCGATTCTGGCAGTCCTAAATTATGTGTTGTTAAAAAAGGAGGGCCTGTAATATGAATTGGCTTCGCATCCGGGAACTTGTCCGCAAGGAGTTTATCCTGCTTTTTCGTGACAGGCGAAGCAGGCGCGTTTTAGTAGTCGCCCCCATCGTTATGCTGCTTTTGTTTGGATATGTTGTAAATTACGATATCAGGATCATCCGGGTTGCCCTACTGGATCAGTCACATACGCGGGAAAGTCGCATAATCGCTGATGCCTTCAGCGCCAATAAAATTTTCAGGATCACCAATTTCCTGGAAGACCAGCGGGAATTGGAACAGCTCCTGCTGAAGGGGAAAGTCGATCTTGGCATCAAGATCGGACCCGATGTAAGCCGGAAAATCAGAAAAGGAGAAACAGCGGAAATTCAAATCATAGCGGACGGAAGCATGAGCAACATGGCCTCCATCCGGATAGCCTATTCAGTCATGGTCCTTGATAAATTGAACCGGCAATTGATCAGGGAATTGTATCCGCTGCGAATGGATTACGGCAAAATCGACGGGAGAATCAGAACCTGGTATAATCCAAATCTTGACAGCCAGCATTTCTTCGTCCCCGGCATCGTTGCCTTTGTGGTTATGCTGATCGCCCTTCTGCTAACCTCGATTGCCATCATCAAAGAAAAAGAGTCAGGCACCATAGAACAGCTCATGGTAACCCCCCTAAAACCTGTTGAACTGATTGTGGGTAAAACGATCCCCTATATCATCATTTCACTCGCGCAGATGATTGTAGTTACGATTATTGCTGTTTTCTGGTTCCAAATACCTCTTGCGGGAAGCCTTATCCTCCTCTTTATTGCCACATGCCTGTTCCTTCTGAGTACCCTGGGTGTCGGCCTCTTCATTTCCACCGTTTCCTCAACCCAGCAGCAAGCCATGATGACCACCTTCTTTTTTCTCCTGCCCTTCTTCATGCTGAGCGGCTTTGTATTCCCTATTGCCAACATGCCTGTTGTCGTGCAATGGTTGACATATTTGAACCCTTTGCGGTATTTTCTGGTAATAATCCGGGGAATTTTCCTTAAAGGGGTTGGTCTCGATGTTCTCTGGCACCAATACGCAGCCATGGCCATTCTCGGACTGGTCGTGTTTACCGGCGCTGTCAGCCGTTTCAGAAAACGGCTTGATTAAGAAAAGGACGGTGGCCCCATGCAAGCTTCCGATTCTTCCCTAAAACACAACCCCTTTGGAGATCTGAGAAACTTTCTCGGCAAGAAGCCACTCCCTCGCCCGGTTTCCTCCGTCAAAGCGCAGCCTGAACGTGAACCCGCCGCCGATCCGGAAAACGACAAAATCGTTTTTCTGGATGCCATGCAGGATGTACACCCCATATCAGAAGATAATCATGCAAGGGGAAATGGGTCAGCAAAG
>JAPLJS010000049.1 GCA_026388545.1 Deltaproteobacteria bacterium | reverse complement strand
GCAATCCACAAAACTGAGCTCTGCCGTATCCTGGCTGTGCATCCCCATTTTTTCGAGATTACGGCCTTTTTCAAAACCGGGGGTTCCGTCTTCGACACAGATCAGGCTTACGCCCTTGTAAGGGGGGGTTGCCTTTGTGTCCGTCTTTACGGCAACGATGACAAGATCACCGTTAATGCCGTTTGATATGAAGGTTTTCTGTCCATTGATTACGTATTCGTCGCCGTCTTTCACAGCCGTTGTCCTGATGGCGGCAAGGTCCGAACCCGTTCCCGGCTCGGTCATGGCGATGGCCGTAACGATGTCGCCGGAGGCGCAACCGGGGAGCCAGCGCATCTTTTGTTCTTCGTTGCCGAAACTGTGAAGATAGGGAACGATGATATCGCTGTGAAGACCGGCCATCAACCCGTTAGCTCCGATGTATGACAGCTCTTCGCTAATCACTACGGAGTATTCATAACCGGCATTCGAACCTCCGTATTTTTCCTCAAGCCAGGGACAGAGAAAGCCATTTTCACCCATCTTTTTCCAGACACTCTTCGGCATGATCCCTTCATGTTCCCATTTTTCAATAAACGGAACAACTTCCCTCTCCAGGAATTTTTTGAAACTTTCACGAAATATATTATGCTCTTCCTTGAATATCTTTCTCGGCATGAAACTTCTCCTTTTCCTATACCTTCAGGATGACCGCCTCGCCTTGCGCAAGACCTCCGCAGATGGATGCTATACCATATCCGCCTCCCCTCCTTCCAAGCTCATAGGCAAGGTGCATTGTAATCCTGGCCGCACTCGCTCCCACGGGGTGCCCGATAGCAATGGCGCCACCGTTGATATTGGTCTTGTCCAGAAGTTCCTTCCATTTTTTCTCGTCATCATTTGCCAGCATTTTTGTGGACGTCAGCGTTACCGCTGCAAAGGCTTCATTGATCTCGATCAGATCCATCTGATCAATCGTCATCCCCACCTTCTGGAGGGCCTTCCTGATGGTATAGGCAGGGATTTCGGCCATCCCCCGTGGATCCGTCGCCGAAGCAACAGAGGTCACTATCGTGGCAAGAGGCTTTAATCCTTTTTCTTCCGCTTTCTTCCTCGTCATGAAGAGGATCGCGCTTGAGCCTGCACTGATGGGGGGCGCATTACCCGGAGTTACAGTGGGACTCCCGTAAATGGGTCTCAACTTGGCAAGAGCTTCCATTGAGGTCTTCCTGGGTGATTCATCCTTATCGATAATAATGGGCTCCCCTTTCTTCTGAGGGATGACGACGGGCATGAGCTCTTCACCGATCCTGAACTTCCCCTCGGCAAAGGCCTTCGCATATTTTTCCTGGCTTCCCAGCGCCCAGGCATCCTGCATCTCCCGCGTAACGCCGTGTTCCAGGGCGACCTCACCCGCATCCTTGGCGACAGGGTTAAAACCCTTGGCGGTGTAGCCGAGTTCAAAAAGGCAATCTATGAGCGTGATGTGCCCCAACCTTATCCCCTTTCTCAATCCCGGTACCAGATGCGGAGTACGGGGCATATTCTCGGAACCTACGGCCATGGCGATCTCCGCTTCGCCTGCCTTGATGGCCCTTACCCCCAGACGCAGACAGGTGAGAGAGGAACAGCAGGCCCTGTCGAGGGTGAGCGATATATTTTCTGCGGGAAATCCCGCCAATAGAGTTGCCTGCCGGGCCGGTACGTCCGTCTCCAGAGCGACCTCCGCCAAAACACAACTTCCATAGCTGATATCATCCACCTCCCCGGGGTTGATCCCGACTCGCTGGACGACCTCTTTAATGACCATAACCCCGAGATCAATACTGGGGATATCCGCCATAAGGGAGTCGAACTTACTGAAAGGTGTTCTCACGGCACTGACAATAACAATATCATCCTTGTTTTGCATATTGCTGAATCTCCTTGCTTAGTTTATTTCATTTATTGTTTTATAAGACTTTTGAAGAATTCCCCTTATCGTTATCCCTTTCCCTCGGAAAGAAGAATGTCACCCATCCCTCTATGGAAAAGCATGATCCGGATACTATGCTCCCAGTTTCTTTTTAATGTCTTCACGGAGAACCTTCTTGAGTAATTTTCCCACGGGGTTTCTGGGGAGGGAACTGATGATCTCAAGACGTTCCGGTATCTTGTACATAGCAATACCTTTCTCGTTCATGAAGGCCTTGATCTCTTCCAGATCCACTCTTTCGTCGCCTTTCGGGACGACGTATACACAGACCTTCTCACCCAGTATCTCGTCCGGTATGGCGATGGCTGCCACATCCAGAACCTTGGGATGACCAAGGATCATATTTTCAACCTCCTGGGCGCTGATATTGAAACCGCCCCGGATAATGATGTCCTTGGTCCGATCGAAGAATCCGATACAGTCATTATCCTTGATCTGAAAAAGATCGCCGGTGTTGAAGAAACCCTGTTCATCAAAGGCGTTCGCCGTGAGGTCCGGTCGTTTGAAATATCCGGAAATCACATTGGGTCCCCTGTACCAGAGTTCTCCTACTCCGCCAACCTCCGTGACTTCCTCTTTCGTCCCGGGTTTCAGCACTTTTTGATGAATATTCTTTCGAAGTGCTGATGCGATGTTGACCCACTTCGAGCCAGCCTTCCCGTAGTGGGGGAAATGGTCGATGCGCATCTCCAGATCCGGGATATCATTGGGTCCCGCTACATTTGCCGTCGCCTCATTCTGACCCCATATGTTCGCAAATTCGATCCCCCATCGTCTTTTCAGCTCTTGCACGGACCACAGGGATGGAGGCGCGGCGCCTATGGTGATGGCTTCCATCTTTTGTAAATTGAATTGATCCACCTTGGGGTGCTTCAGCAGGGCATTCACAATTGCCGGAACAAGAAGTGTATAATGAACCTCTTCGGTTATAAGTTGCATGATAAACGTGGGGCCGTCAAATGGATGGTGCAGGCAGAATTTCCCCCCCGTCATCAACCAGGGGATGAAAACCGTCCCGATAGAAGCCATGTTCACTAATGGTCCGGCAGTAATCAGGTTGCAGCCTTTTCTGATAGGCGCCACTTCGTACTGGAAAGCACCTTGAAACAACCAGTTGTTGTGACTCAATGGGCATCCCTTCGGTTCGGCCTCAGTCCCTGAGGACCAGCAGAGGGTGAACGCATCGTTGGCATCGATAGTAATCTTGTCGAGCTTTCCCGTTATCTCTCCTTTTGTCATATCACGGAGTTCAGCCAGGGTTATGATATCTTTGATGGAGGGATACTTGCCTTGGAGTTTTTCAACCATTTCTTTGTGTTTAAATCCGGAGAATTCTTCAACGGTGATGAAGGCTCGTGCTTCCGTCAGTCCCGCAATATACTCGATCTCCGACTGACGCCACTGCATAGGCATGGGAGAGATCAATGCTCCCGCCCGCGAGACGGCGAGATACAGCATGGCTAATTCCCAGCAGTTGGGCAATTGCACCATAATGATGTCGTCCTTTTTAACGCCCTTGGCGAT
Organism: Deltaproteobacteria bacterium; assembly: GCA_026388545.1. Lineage (NCBI taxonomy): Bacteria > Pseudomonadati > Myxococcota > Myxococcia > Deltaproteobacteria bacterium. The sequence goes on along the minus strand of JAPLJS010000049.1, from coordinate 1,871 downwards.
GAACGCCTCGGCGGCGGCATCAACGGCCTGGTCGAGATCACGGAAAGTCAGCTTCTCCGGTTTCAAACCCACCAGTGCTTCCTTGTTGGGGGGATCGGCAAGACATATTGCATCCGGTGTTCTTTCCACATTTTCCTTGAAATAGTCGACCAGTGTCTTTGTCCCCCACACGCCCTTATCCGTCCATTTACGAACACTTTCCTGCGACGCAAAAATCATAATTTCCCCCTCCTTTTCCTTTTCGGTTTTTCAAAAAGCAAATTCTACGAAATCGTCACACAATAAATTAATAAGGATTTTTTCCCGTCACCGTCTTTATCTCGTGCTTGTAACCATCGGTGAACGGGCTTTTTATTTTGCTTACTGAGAAAATAACGGTCGACTTGTCCTCGGATTTCAGCGCCGCCTCCTTAATGGCCGCGGTCTTGCCCGTGAGCTTCACTCCGGCGAGATCAACGCTGCTGTTGGAGGTGAGTACGGCGATATCAGAATCGATGCTGCATCCGCTCAGATTCGCGACGGAATCTATCACCTTTACTCCGATGTCTCCTGATTTAATAGAGCTGCTTTCAATGGATACAATCGATCTTTCAATGTAAATATTCCTTGCCGTTACATTTAAAATACGTGTGTTATTGCTGTTTTTAATTTCTATTCGTTCATAGTCGCCACCAGTTATCATGCAGTCCTCACCCTCGCAGTGAAATACTTTATCGCTAGTGAATGAAGACGTTTTCCTTTTCTTTTTCTTCACAGGAGCTGAAAGCCAGTCCATGATTATTGTATTGAAGTCGCCCGGTCGGTCGATCATCGGGGAGTGGCCGAGCTCCGGCATTATCCTCAAATCAGATTCGGGAATCATCCATTCCAGAAGCCGTCCGATCCGCAACGGCGCTATCGTATCTTTCTCGCCCCAGACTATGAGTGTGGGCATATTTATTGTATCGATGATCCTGCTGAAATCGGTGTTAAGCAGTGCAACGGCGGCTCCCTTCGCGGGATCGCCGCCATACAACCCTTTCCTGAGAATTGAAGAAGTCATTGATTTGTCGTCGCTTTCCGGCGCCAGATCCTTGTCCATACTCTCGAGGTTTGCGATTATATAGTTTTGTATAACCGATACGGGTGTACTGGTCATATCCAGAAATCTGTTAGGACTTACGTTAATGAAGTTTTTGAGGAATGCCGAGCGGTTCAGCATTCCTGCCGAGTCTACAATAATGAGGCGCTCCAGGTTTTCCGGATACGTGCCTGCATAATACAGCGAAATTGCTCCGCCCAGCGAATGTCCTATGATAGAGAGAGGTCCCTTCGTGTATTTCTTTACGATCCAGTTGACAAAGGCAGCAAAGTTTTTGGGGGAATACATCCGGTTTTCTTTGCTTGACCGAGCGAATCCGGGAAGATCGAAAGCGATTACGTGATACTTTTTTTCAAGCTCAGGGATCAGGTTCTTCCATATTCCGGCGCCCTCTTCACCGGTCCCGTGTACCAGCACAACGCTTTTTGCATGCTTTCTCCCGGATTCATAAAAATAGATTGTGCTGTTGAATACGGGTTCATATATAAATTCTTCCCTGTTTACCGTTTTTCCATTTAAGTCTGTAATGAATAGGAGGGAAGAAACAATAAATACTGCTATGAGCGTTATTCCTTTTTTCATGTTTATCTGAACCAGAATAACTCCCCTCCTCCCGGAAGGGATTAAGAGGAAATGTTAACAGCTAAAGTTGACGACATCGTAAAAAGTCATTATTAGTGTAAGGCGTTAAAATAATTTAACATTTGTGCATATTTCTCTTGACACTGTTTCCCGAAAATGGTATGAATCATGTTAAATATTAAAGACATAGGTGCTGATGCCATGATTC
>JAPLJS010000048.1 GCA_026388545.1 Deltaproteobacteria bacterium | reverse complement strand
ATTTCTTTTCCATTTTCTTTCATGCGTTTTGCTCCTTACTCCCTTCCTTGCAGGATACGGGATCTTTTTCAAAGTCCCTGGCAACTGTTCGGGTTAATTCAGAGATGGCGGTGGCGACCCTCGCTCTCCCACGGGCTCTTTTTTCCCAAGGGCTGGTCGGCCTGCCACCGCAACAACGCTATAACCGGTAATGCAGCATTTACCTATATAACAAGGAACCGATGATCTTACGTTATGTTTTTTACTTGCCGAGTTACCCACAGCAAAGAGCCCGTACATGCCACGAGAATAAGAAAATCTATTGGCATGTACGCTCTCTTTGTTGTGGATAACTCTAACATACAAGGGGCGGGGGTGAGGGTGACTTTCATGCCTTCTTGGCGCCCCACGGGCACATGATGGTTTACCACAAAAAATGTTTCCCCCGGTAGGACAGGCGTCTCGCCTGTCTCAATTAACATGGGTTAAAGACAGGCGGGACGCCCGTCTCTACCATAAAAGTTTATATTAAGTATAAAAATGAGGTTAGCATAATATGAATCATGACGAGAGAATAGAGCAGATCGAAAAGTTAATGGACAATACCATCGAGAAAAATCCCCACTGCAAGGAGATTGTAAGCGCGTTCCGTCCCGTTATTCTGGAGAGGTATCTCCTGGTAGACAAAGTGGAATTGAAAAACACGGATGCACCGAAGATCGACAAGCGGAAATTTAAAGGGGGAGTGCCTGTAATACGTCAGACAACGCTGTTCCGAGATGACGATCCCTTGGCGGAGATTGCCCTTTCCCTGATACCTGCCATGAAGCGAGGGTTCCCCAACCTTTTGGATGATCTGGAGAGGCTGGAAGGAATAATAAAAAAAGAAAATATCAACATCTATGATTACTTCAAATCATATCCTGCCGATGGAGATACTATTGTCGCCGGCTGGGCATCGGAGTTCAATATAAATGCAGCAGCCGTTGCCTTATTGTTGAGGATCATAATGAGAATCATTCTCGAAAAAAGATCGCAGTTAATAGAATGGAAATGGGGCAATTGGGAAAAGGGTTACTGTCCGGTCTGCGGAACGTTTCCCTCAATAGCGATGATAAAAGAAAAAATTGCCGAGCGGTGGCTACACTGTTCCCAATGCGGTTATGAGTGGAAATTCAGCAGGGTTATATGCCCTTACTGTGAAGATAAGGCATATAAGGAGATGCCATTTTTCTTCGTGGAGGACAAGGGGAATGATTGCGCATTTGCATGCGACAAATGTAAACGGTATTTGATTACCCTGACCCGTATGAGTGATCTGATCGTCCGTGACCTGGACATCTCCGCCATCAGCCTGACCCATTTGGATATCATCATGCAGGAGAAGGGCTTCCAGCCTATGGCAGTCTGTGAGTGGAATGTATTTTAGAATCCTGCCCCTAAATTCTGCCGGTAATATATTTTAACGAACCTCAACTCCTTATAGAAAACGTCCTGTCTCTCTCGAATAGTACCGGGGGACAGGGTGTCAGCCCTTTTGAATCAGGACAATGAGGACAGGCGTTGACAAGGGGCGGCTTGGGAGGATTTGTGTCAAGATTTTCCAACCTTGTGGAATATTTGCGGTTGGTGTATAGATACTTCAGGGAATAGATTTCGTGAGGGGAAATGCGCGCCTACATCGGTTTTGACGACACGGATAATCTGGATTCGGAATTCGGGACGGGTAAACTGGCCCGCCGCTATGAAGCGCTGATCCCCGAAGATTGCCGGGTCTGGGGAGTCGTCCGCCAGCAGTTGCTTGTGGATCCGGGGATTCCCTACACCTCCCACAACAGTTCGGCCTGCGTGATTGTCGATTTTACAGATCCATCCCTGGCTGACCGGCTGATTCACTTGGCGATCGATCACATCGAAAGAAAATCGGCCCGTGGGAGCGATCCCGGCCTCTGCCTGGTTTGTGAAGACGATCCTGCTCTTCGCGATCTGATGACCTTCGGGCGGTGGTGTACGGAAAGGATCGTGACACAGAAGGAAGCCCTCCAGGCGGCCGGTCTTGCCCATCTTTCGGGGCACGGCGGAACCAATGATGGCATCATCGGGGCGGCTGCGGCTGTCGGCCTCACCGCGTCGGGATGGAGCGGCCGGTTCATCGAATATGCGGATTTGCGGCAGTTTTCCGACCCCGTGTCCGTCGGGGCGCTTCTCAGGAAAGGAATCCGGACGGTTTCCCTGGACCGGGACGCCCTCTGCCCCGGACCGGACGATCTGGTGTACACGAAAGGGTGGCTCCGGCCCAGGCTCTGGGGATGTGAGGCGGTCTTGCCGGTTTTGCCGTCCGGGCCGGGCCTCTGGGATAGCATGGGAGAAAAAAGAAAGAAAAACAAACCCTAAAGTCAAGGAGGTATGGTTATGCCAGGAAAAATTTTTTACCGGGAACGCCGGAAGGTGAGTGAAAAAGAAAAGAAGCCCCGCTTCAAACTTGTTGCGATCGCCGATGTAGACGTGACCTTTTACAGCGAGCATCTGCGCAAGAAAGAGCTGGAAGAAATCGCCGCCGCTGTGGGAGCGGAGCTGGTTCTGCTGAAGGCTTCCAAAGAGAAGGACGAAGAAATCGAAGTGAAAAATTGAAGGAAAGGCGGATGAGATGGCGCTGTTCAGAGAGCGGGACGGACGCAGGCTGCATGTAAAGAGCAAGCTGATGGGGGAGAGTCTGGTGGGTAAAACATTCATGGACGGCCTCAAAATCGCCCCGCAGCAGCGGCTCTTTCCCGACGTAAACGTCGTCAAGATCGGAGGACAGTCCATCTGTGATCGCGGGATCAAAGCGCTGCCCGCCCTCATCAAAGAAATCGTCGCCTGCAAAAAAACACACAAGATGCTGTTGACCACTGGAGGCGGGACCAGGAGCCGCCACATCTATTCCATCGGCCTGGAACTGGGCATGCCGACGGGGATCATTGCGAAATTCGGGAGTTCCATCTCCGAGCAGAACGCCCTGCTCGTCGCCACGCTCCTTTCTCCCTGGGGCGGCATCAAGATCGGCCACGACGAGGTGATCAAGCTTTCCACCTATTTTTCCCAGGATTGCATTCCCGTGATGCATGGCATGCCCCCCTACGACTATTTTGCCTTGCCCACGTCCAAATGGCGCATCCCCGTCCACCGCACCGACGTGGGAACCCTGGTGCTGGCCGATCTGATCGGCGCCCGGAGCTGCATTCTCGTCAAGGATGAGAAGGGTCTCTATACGGACGACCCGAAAAAGAACCCCAAAGCGGAGTTCATTCCGGAAATCAGCGTTCGGGATCTCCTGGAAAGAGATCTGGATGATCTGATTATCGAACGCCCCTGCCTGGAGATCCTTCAGAACAGCGAAGTGATCGACCGGATCCAGATCATCAACGGTCTTGAGAAGGGGAACCTCCGCCTGGCCCTGCAGGGCAAGCCCGTCGGCACAATCATCCATAAAGAATAAGGGATTTACTTCCTGATGAGGTGTACAGCGGTGGCCTTGACGGAGGCGAGAATGGGTTTGCCCTCTTCAATGACCAGATTTTCCATGCGATTATCAAATCTCCCCTACCCCCCTTTTCTAAAGGGGGGAATATTTCGTCCAAATTGAAAGTTGTACTTTCAATCCGCAATCATATTTTCGATGGTCTTTCAACCCCTTAACATCCTCAATCCTATTCATCTGCACGTATGTTAAATATAACATAACATACTAATATTATTATTGTATTGCCACTTTTTTTCTTGACTGTCCGGTAAAAAAAGTATATGCACGCCGTATCTGACATATGTCTATTATGACACATGCAATAAGGAGGCATCTATGGAGATTACGAGAAGAGGGTTCTTAACTTTGACGGGCGCCATAGGATCGGGAATAACCCTGTCTTCCCTGGGTATAAACCTCATCCCCACGAAGGCGTACGCGGAAGAACTCAATAAGATGAACAGGATTAAAAACGCAAAACAGGTGATAACAACCTGTTGTTACTGTTCGGTGGGATGCGGGCTCATCTGCAGTGTGGACAAAACGACCGGCAAGATCTTCAATATTGAAGGCGATTCCGAACACCCCATCAATGAGGGATCCCTGTGCGCGAAAGGCGCCGGCTTTTTTGATCTGACGGAAGCAAATAAATACCGTCTCAAAAAGGTCCTCTACCGGGCTCCCATGAGTGACAAATGGGAGGAAAAGGATTGGAACTGGGCCATCGAAAGAATAGCCCGCCTGGTCAAAGACACGAGAGATAAGGAGTTTGTCACGAAGAACGCCAAGGGTGAACTGGTCAATCGTTGCGAAAACATCGGCCACCTCGGCAGCTCCAACGTAGATAATGAGGAATGCTGGCTCATGACCGCCAAGGCGCGCGCCCTCGGCCTTGTCTATATCGATCATCAGGCCCGGGTCTGACACAGCCCATCGGTAGCGGCTCTGGGAGAGTCGTTCGGGCGCGGTTCCATGACGAACCACTATATCGATTTGAAGAACAGCGACTGCATCCTCATCATGGGGAGCAACGCGGCGGAGCACCACCCCATAGCGTTTAAGTGGATATTAAGAGCGAAGGAAAACGGGGCAACAATTATCCATGTCGATCCCCGCTACACCAGGACTTCCGCCCGCTGTGATTACCATGTCCCCCTCCGCTCCGGGACTGACATTGCCTTCCTGGGCGGCATGATCAACTATATCATAGCCAACGACAAATGGTTCAAAGATTATGTCCTGAATTACACCAACGCCTCCTTCATTGTCGGGAACGATTATCAATTCAAGGATGGTCTCTTCTCCGGCTATGACGCGGAAAAGCGAAAGTACAATAAGGACACCTGGGTCCTCGAAAAAGACGGTAAGGGAATGCCGAAAAGAGACATGTCCCTCAAGGATCCCCGTTGCGTCTTCAATATGATGAAGGAGCACTACTCGCGTTACACCCTGGATAAGGTCTCCAGCATCACCGGCGTATCAAAAGAGGATCTGGTAAAGGTTTATAGTGCATACAGCGCAACCGGCGTTCCGGACAAGGCCGGAACGGAATGTTACGCCCTGGGTTGGACCCATCATACGACAGGAAGCCAGATTATCAGGACCATGTCGCTCATCCAACTCCTCCTGGGCAATATGGGAATCGCCGGCGGCGGCGTGAACGCCCTCCGGGGTGAGCCCAATGTTCAGGGTTCCACAGATCAAGCTATTCTTTACAACATCCTACCGGGTTATTTAAAGATGCCTTCAGCTTCTCTGGATACCCTGGAGAAATATCTTCATAAGTGCACGCCGGAATCGAAGGATCCTCAATCGGCCAATTATTACCAGAACTATCCGAAGTTTTTCGTGAGTTTCCTGAAAGCCTACTTCGGGGATAAGACGACAAAGGAAAATGACTTCGGGTATTCCTGGCTGCCCAAGCTCGACGACGGTGTCCATTATTCCCTCATGCATCAATTTGATGCCATGTACGCCGGCAAGATCAAAGGACTCTTTGCCGTGGGCACAGACCCGGCTGTCAGCTCCCCGAATACCAACAAGGTCAGAAAAGCCCTGGAAAAGTTAGACTGGCTGGTGGGTGAAAATATCTTCGATAACGAGACCTACTGCTTCTGGAAAGGACCCGGTGTTGATCCCAAGCAGATCAAGACGGAGGTCTTTCTCCTTCCCGCTTCCGCCTCTATGGAAAAAGAAGGAAGCCAGAGCAACAGCGGCCGCATGATTCAGTGGAAGTACAAGGCCGCGGAAGCGCCGGGAGACGGCATTCCCGTGGGAGAGATCACCATCAAGATCTTGGCGGCGATCAAGGCCCTTTATGCGAAAGAAGGCGGTCCCAATGCAGAGGCTATCCTGAATTTTAAGTGGGATTATACGGACAGCAAGGGCCGATACGATGCCCTGAAGGTTGCCAAGCAGCTAAACGGCTATTTCCTCAAGGACACGATCATCGAGGATAAGGATAAGAAAACCAAGACCGAATTCAAGAAAGGGCAACTCGTGCCGACCTTCGGAATGCTTCAGCTTGATGGAGCGACATCGAGCGGCAACTGGGTACACTGTGGCAGTTTCAGTGCTGACGGCGAAAACAAGATGGCGAAGAGGGGGAAGGATGACCCGACGGGTCTCGGTCTGTACCCCAACTGGGCGTTTGCCTGGCCGGTCAACCGGCGCATTCTTTATAACCGGGCCTCTTGCGACATTTATGGTAAACCCTACAATCCCAAGAGAAAACTCCTGGAATGGACGGGGGAAAAGTGGGTGGGGGACGTCCCCGACGGCCCGTGGCCTCCCATGGCGGATAAGGAGAAGGGGAAATACCCCTTCATCATGAAGGCCGACGGCCTAGGCGCGCTCTTCGGCCCTGGCATGGTGGAAGGTCCATTTCCGGAACACTATGAACCACTGGAGGGACCGCTTGCCAAGAATCCCATGTCGGGTCAATTGATCAATCCTGCCATCAAGATATTCAAAAGCGATATGGACAAGGTGGCCAATGCGGATGAGAAATTTCCCTATGTCTGCACAACCTATTCCTGCACGGAGCATTGGTGCTCGGGGGCCCTTACGAGGTGGCAGCTCTGGCTCCTGGAGATGCAGCCCGAATTGTACGTAGAGATCGGGGATATCCTGGCCAGGGAGAGGGGAATTAAAAACGGCCAGAAAGTGAAAGTTTCATCTGTTCGCGGTGAAGTAAAATGTGTCGCCATGGTGACAAAACGGTTCAGGCCCTTTACAATAGAAGGGAAAACGGTCCATCAGGTGGGACTTCCCTTCAATTACGGATGGCTGTTCCCCAAGGGTGGCAGCGACAGCAGTAACGTCCTGACACCGACGGTGGGCGACGCGAATACCTTCTGTCCTGAATACAAGGCCTTCATGGTCAATGTTACGAAGCTATAGGAGGCTGAACGATGAAAAATATGGAACTTATAAAACTGATCGATACGACAAAATGCACTGCCTGTCGCGGCTGTCAGGTCGCCTGCAAGCAGTGGAATGAAATGCCTGCCATGAGGACGAAAAATTTCGGAAGTTATCAGAACCCTCCCGATTTGCAGTGGAACACATGGACTTTAATCCGTTTTCAGGAGTATGTTGATTCAAAGGGGGAATTTAGCTGGCTGTTCCGAAAAGACGGATGCATGCACTGCACCGATGCGGCCTGCGTCAAGGTATGCCCGAGCGGCGCCCTCTATCATACGGAATTCGGTACGGTGGGAATCAAATCCCATCTCTGTATTGGCTGCAAAGAGTGCATAGCCGCCTGCCCTTTTGATATTCCCCGATACAACGATGTAAAGGATAAGGTGTATAAATGCGACCTGTGTGTAACCAGGATTCGAGAGAGTCAGCAGCCTTCCTGTGTGAAATCCTGTCCTACAGGGGCCCTCACCATCGGCGGCAAGGACACCATGATCAAAAAGGCCTATGCACGGGCGAAGGAACTCGGCGGGGACGCCAACGTATACGGTGATAAATTTGTGGGTGGTACCCACGTACTCTACGTCCTAAACGAGAAACCGGAAGTGTACGACGAACTGCCCAAATATCCGACGGTGCCGTTCTCCATCGTTCTCTGGAAAGACTTGCTGAAGCCACTCAGTCTGCTTGCAGCAGGCGGCGTTCTGGCGGGCTCTTTCCTGCACTACATCCTTCATGGGCCGAAAACCCCTGATGAAGATACTACAACGAAGAAGGAAGGAGGTGAATAGTCATGAAGAAAGGATTAATTCAGGCGACAGATTGGTATGAGAGGTTAGTTCACTGGATGCTGGCGATTTCCTGTCTCGTCCTGTGCTTTACGGGCTTAGGCATGATGTTTCACTCATTTAACTTTATCGCAAACATGATGGGCGGGCTCGTCGTTACGAAATACGTCCACAACTTCACGGGTCTTTTCTTCCTGATCGCTCTGTTTCTGGCCATCAAGATGTGGTGGCATGAAGCGGGGGTGTTTACCATGCCGGAAGATATGGAGTGGATGAAGGCTGCCGGAGGTTATCTCTGGCATGTGGATAAGGTTCCCGAGGTAGGGAAATACAATCCCGGTCAGAAGATGTTTTTTCTGGCGATAACCATCTTCGGTGCGATCATGGTGGTGACGGGTATTGTGATGTGGTTCCCGTTGAGATTTCCGTCTGGGCTGGTGCGGTGGCTGTTTGTTCTCCATGCCTTGGGGTTCGTGGTGATCTTTCCGTTCTTCTTTGTTCATCTCTATCTGGGGACAATCGGTTCACCCGGTTCAGCGCCGGCGATGTTTACCGGCTGGGTGACGAGGGCGTGGCTGAAGAAGCAGCATCCCAAGTGGTTGAAGGATATGGAGGAAAAGGGAACCCTGGTGGTTTCCGGAGAAGAAGAAGGTTCACACTAAGATTATAGAGAGAACCTTTTAATTAGTTCGATAAGAGCGCTGTTCATTTAGAGCAGCGCTCTTCTTTTTGTCACTTCCCCCTATCAATCGGACAGACGGCAATACAGTTGAACATCGAAATGAGATCCAACTTGTGAAATAATAACCTACGGGCGAGGCTTGATCTTACCTGCCATCCGGGCCCACCGGTAAAGAGCGGAGAGCACTATCACAGCCTTCTCAGACGAGTAGGGAAAAGCGGGAACGCCGTGTGCCTCCAAAAGTGTGGCAGCGCGCTCCACCTCGACATCACCCGAGAGTGCCGCAACAATAGGTTTTGGCGCTTTCACAGTTTCAACTGCCTGCTTCGCCCTGATAAGTGTTTCGGCAAAGACCATTGGCGGTGTGATCAGGGTATGCCAGTAGCCAAGGATCAGGGCATCCACGCGATCGTCTTCAAGGGCCAGCCGGATTGTGGCTTCATACGTTTCCGGCGGCTCGCCGCCCGTAATATCCACGGGATTTCCCGTGGCGCCGAAGGGAGGAATGAATTTCTTGAAAGCCTCGTCCAGGTCTTTTTCCAGTGTCATGAGCTGTAATTGATGCCTGCTGCAGGCGTCTGCCAGAAGGACGCCAAGCCCTCCTGCACCGGTAACAATTAATATGTTCTCTCCTTTTGGGGTCGGCATTTTGCTCAAGCTTCTCGCGCAATCCAGAAGTTCTTCCAGATTGGAAACCCTGACAATCCCCGCTTTTGCAAAGGCGGCACTGTAAATTCTGTCGTCTCCTGCGAGGGCTCCCGTATGTGAGAAGGCTGCCCTTTCTCCCAAAGCGGTGGCGCCGGCCTTCAGAGCAACGATGGGCTTCTGCCTGCTCACCTTCTGCGCCGCCCTGACGAAGGCCACACCATCCTTTATGTCTTCCACATGCATGGCGATCACCTTCGTGTTCGGGTCCTGACCGAAGAATTCGATCAGATCGTCCTCATCCACGTCGCACTTGTTTCCCACGCCGACGATGGACGACACGCCCATCCTGTGAGAACGGCTGTAGCCGATGATGGCCATACCCACACCTCCACTCTGGCAGGATAGTGCCGTAGGTCCCTTCTCCGTATAGGGCGTACAGAAAGTTGCGCAGAGATCTGCCGGAGTATAATATAACCCGAAAATATTTGGCCCCAGGATGCGAACCTTGCTCTCGAATGCTTTGGTAACGAGTTCCCTTTGAAGATCGTTGTTGCCGATCTCGGCAAATCCGGAGGAGATTACGATGGCCCCGGCTACCCCCTTTTCCCCAAGAGCCGTGATGGCGTCGGCCACATTCTTGGCAGGTATCACGATCACTGCGACATCCACCTTATCCGGTATCTCCTGGACGCTCCGGTAGCATTTCAGTCCGAGTATCTCATCCGTTTTTGGATTGATAGGATAAATTTTGCCTTTGTAGCCCCCATCGATGATATTCTTTACCGTTGAGTACCCAAGCTTTGAGGGATCACTGGATGCGCCTATGATGGCGATGCCGGCGGGTGAAAAGATCCTCTTCATACCGGTGACGATTTCATCCGAAGTATACACCGTATCGGCGATTTTCTTCGGTTCTCCAATGGCCATCCGGGCATCCACAACGATAGCACCCGATTCGGATGCGATCACAGGGTTCATATCGACCTCAAGAATCTCGGGATGATCTGTCAGAAGTGCCGACAGCTTCTGAATGATATCAGCCACTGCGTTGACATCGACTGCCGGTTTCCCGCGGAAATTCCCAAGGATTTTTCTTCCCCTGATCTCCTGGATCATATCGAGTGACTCCTCCTTTGTCAGGGGAACCATTCTGAAGACCACATCGCTTGTGACCTCAACAAAAATCCCTCCCAGTCCGAACATTACGGCATGCCCGAACTGGCGGCTGAAAGTGGCGCCAATAACCAGTTCCACCCCTTCCGGCACCATCCGGTAAATCAGGACACCGTGTATATTTGCATCCGGTCTGTGAAATTTCGCGTTCTGTATGATATCGGTGAATGCCGACCGCACAGCTTCCGGAGAATCCAGTTTTACCCTGACTCCCCCCACATCAGATTTGTGAGAGATATCGGGGGAGACGAGCTTCATCACGACCGGGTATCCTACCTTGTCGGCGATAGTAGCCGCTGTATCCGGGTCCGCCGCTACCTGCCCGGTTCTCACCGGGATGTTGTAAGCCTTCAGCACTTCCTTACTTTCCACTTCCGTAAGAGCTGTTCTCCCTTGTTGCTTCGCTTCTGATAGAATTTTCGTTACCGCGTTTCCCATCGAATACCTCCTTTTACTGCCTCCATGCGTTGATTATCGCTACACTTTTGATAAGCAAGCGGCTCAACAAAATCCGCATAGTATAATCATGCGGATCTATGGTCAGAGCCTTCACTGTAAGTACCTGAAACAAAACAAAAAAGTCAAGACGAATTATGTTCCTGGCAGAGAAATTATTTTGCCTGCTATCGTTGCCGGTTTGCAGCTTTACGGGGCGCCTGTTCTAGTGTTCAAGTAGGTTGGATGTCTTGCCCGACATTATTTAACGGCGAATTGCTATGAGATAATTTCAGCTTGACATGATCCGCGAATTCATATAGAAAACTGCCCTACATCGTAAGATTAATAAAGGAGGATAGTTTTTGGCTACACATAAATCCGCAGAAAAAAGAAGCAGGCAGAACGAACAAAAACGTATGAGAAACGCCTCGGCAAAATCGAGCGTTAAGACACAAGTAAAATCGGTGGTAAGGGCAGTTGAAACAAAGGATAAGGCAAGTTCGGAAACTGCTCTTGCCAAAGCCATACCGGCAATCGATAAAGCAGCTTCTAAAGGCGTATTTCATAAAAAGACGGCTTCGCGGAAGATATCGAGATTAACCAAAAAGGTAAATGCCCTTCAGGGATAATTCTTCACTTTCCTCTTTAAAGAACAATCCCCTCTTAAAAGCCCGACATCATTAATCTGTATGCCCTTTCGGCTGTATCATTCGACAGCTTGATAAGGGCGTCTTTTCGCCTTGTTTCTTTCGTGTTCAGGTCGGGAACGGCGTAGTCCTGGGTTCCCGAAAAATTTCTGTTGGTCCAGATAATTTTTTTGGTGCCCTGCTCTTCAAAGACGAGCTCCATTGTTGCGGTTAAACGCTCTTCCGCAGCAATGTTACTTTTTTGATAAGAAAGAGGAGAAGTTGTGAGGCTGTCTATCCTGCCCCTGAATACGGCATCCGCCTTTTCTCGGCTGTCAACAAGAGTGAACCTTCTGCTTATGGCAAATTGATCGATAAAGGCACTCCTGAAGGTATTTTCGATATTGGCCTCACTGGTCCTGTTGGAAAAATTGTCTACGAAAATTTTCCGGATGTTTTTGTCGATATGTTCTCCGCCGGGACTGAAGCGGTAGCCGCAGCCTAAGACGAGAATAAATGGCAGAAGGCATGCAATGATCGTTAATCCGCTGAAGCGAAAAAATGCACGGCGCGTGTGTGAAATTCTGTTATGTTTGTTACTGAACCACAATATTGACAAGCTTCTTGGGGACATATATTTCCCTCAATACTTTTTTGCCGGAAATGAAACCGATAATCTTCTCATCGCTGAGGGCAAGGGCTTTGATCTTTTCACCGTCCTCATCCGCGGGGACGACCATCCTGCTCCTTACTTTTCCATTAATCTGAATAACTATGGTAATTTCCTCTTCTGCAGCAACTTCATGATCATACACCGGCCAGGGAATGTCGGCTAAATTGCTTTCATAACCCAGTGCCGTCCAGAGTTCTTCGGTTATGTGAGGAACAATGGGCGCCAGTAATATGATGATCGTTTCGATGGCCTCCCTGATGACGGACAGTGCCGTTGAGTCTTTCTTCGCCGGCCGCTCGATCAGGTACAGGGCGTTCACCAGCTCCATGACGGCGCTTATGGCCGTATTAAAGTGGAAGCGATCCTCAATATCACGGGTAACTTTCCTGATCGTCTGATGGGTTTTTCGCCTCAGGTTTTTCAATTCTCCTTCGAGTGCTTGCTTTCCATCGAAGGACGTAACATCACGGATATCATTGAGGTAATCTATTACAATTCGCCATTCCCTGTTAAGAAAGCGGAATGATCCTTCGATTCCCTGATCACTCCACTCCAGGTCCTTTTCCGGGGGCGCCGCAAAGAGACAGAACATCCTGACCGTGTCGGCGCCGTAGTTTTTGATCAGGTAATCGGGGTCGACGACGTTTTTCAGGGATTTGGACATCTTTTCAGATTTACCGATCATGACGTCACTCTGGCATCGAACGCATTTTCCTTCCTTCACCTCTTCGGGAAAGAGATAACCATGCTCTTTGCAGCGCATCGTCTCTTTGCAGACCATGCCCTGGGTCAGAAGGTTGGTAAAGGGTTCATCATAATCCAGGACACCATAATCTCTCAGCACCTTTGTGTAGAATCGTGAATAAAGGAGATGGAGGATGGCGTGTTCAATCCCGCCGATATACTGATCCACCGGCATCCAGTAGAGGACCTTTTGTCTGTCAAGCCCGGGTTTCTCGGCATAGTCGGGGGAGCAGAAACGGTCAAAGTACCAGGAAGATTCGACGAACGTGTCCATAGTATCGGTTTCTCGCTTTGCCGCGCTGCCGCACTGCGGGCATGAGGTTTCCACAAATGCTTTGTGCCTTGCAAGTGGAGTTCCCCCCTCTCCTGTCAGCTCCACGTCACGTGGCAAAATGACGGGAAGGCCGGCTTCGGGCACCGGTACAGTGCCGCAATTATCGCAGTAAATAATGGGAATCGGAGCCCCCCAGTATCGCTGCCGGGAAATGCCCCAGTCTCTCAAACGATACTGTATCGTTTTTTTGCCCCGACCGATAGATTCCAGATATTCTGCGATCGCATCAAGGGCCTTCGTGTTTTCCATACCGTTGAATTGCGCTGAGTTAATGAGATTTCCTTCCTCAACGTAAGCTTGCGTCATGGTGTGGATGTTGAGAGGCTTTTTGGGTGGCTGTATGACCACAATGAGGGGAAGATTGAATTTTTTCGCGAATTCAAAATCCCGCTGGTCATGGGTGGGGACTGCCATGACACAACCCGTTCCGTACTCTGCAACAACGAAGTTTGTAGCATAGATGGGCATCTTTTTCTTTGTTACCGGATTGAGGCAGTAGGCGTCTAAGAAAACACCCTCTTTTTCATAATATTCCGAGGTCCTCATCAACTTGTCCTGCTTTTTGACCTTTTCCACAAATTCCCTGACTTCATTTTCGATCGGTTTTCCCTTAACCAGTTCCATAACGAGGGGAAGTTCGGCAGCAACCAGCATAAACGTTGCTCCATATACAGTGTCCTGCCTCGTTGTGAAGACCTGGATCATGCCATTGCCGTCAGCCATAGGGAAAAAAATGTCGCAACCATAGCTTTTGCCTATCCAGTTTTTCTGCATGGTGATGACCCTTTCAGGCCATCCGGGAAGCTTGTCTAAATAGGCAAGGAGTTCTTCGGCATAGGCAGTAATACGGAAAAACCACTGATCGAGATATTTTTCCTCGACCTCCTCGGAGCATCTCCAGCACTGACCGGCTTCTACCTGCTCATTTGCCAGAACCGTTTTACAGTTTTGACACCAGTTTACGATAGAACTTTTCTTATAGGCGAGTCCTTTGGCGTACATCCAGAGAAAAAACAGTTGCTCCCAGCGGTAATACTCAGGTTCACAGGTGGAAAGTTCTCTATCCCAATCATAGCTGAACCCCATCTCTTTGAGCTGGTTTTTCATATAGGCAATGTTTTCATTTGTCCACGTTGCCGGATGAATTCCATGTTCAATGGCCGCGTTTTCCGCGGGCATGCCAAAAGAATCCCAACCCATGGGATGCAGGACATTGTATCCGTTCATCCGCTTGTATCGCGCTACAACATCACCGATTGTGTAGTTTCTCACATGACCGATGTGAATTCTCCCGGATGGATAGGGAAACATCTCCAGAAGGTAGTACTTTTTTTTATCAGGGTCT
This sequence comes from Deltaproteobacteria bacterium, assembly GCA_026388545.1. NCBI lineage: Bacteria > Pseudomonadati > Myxococcota > Myxococcia > Deltaproteobacteria bacterium. Next base: position 9,468 of record JAPLJS010000048.1, on the reverse strand, counting down.
TCCGTAACCTTGAAAACACCCCTGTCTTCCCAGATTGTTTGCCACTTTTTTTCAAGTTCCTGGGGCTTATACTTTTTTTCCATAACTCATCGGGCCTCCCACAGCAATACTCAGAACACTATTCTATGAATCGGAACTTCCGGCGATTCCGTTGATGTTTTGATTCGTATCTTCTTTGTATAATTTCAGGTATACGGCATCGAGAATACCGTTTATAAAAGAACCGGAATTTTCAGAGCCGTACAATTTCCCTAAATCTATAGCCTCGTTCAGTGTGACCTTGGGGGGTATATCAGGACAGTGTATAAGCTCGTAAACGGCCATGCGGAGGATATTTTTATCTACTCTTGACATCCGTGCAAGCGACCAGTGTTCGGAACAACTGCTTATGAGGATGTCTATTTGCTCTCTGTTACCCCAGGTACCTTCGATCAAAAGGGTAGAGAATTTTCTGGACTCTTCCGGCGCTTCAAAGTTGTCCCAGAAAAGCGAAACCGCCTCTTTGGAATCGATATTCAGGATATCAAGCTCGTAAAGAACCTGTAAGGCAACCTCTCTTGCCTTTCTTCTTTGATGCATTAATTCCTCTGGTTTTGTAACATCAGACACCCTTTACGAAGGGTCAGCTAATATCGGTTACGAAACGAGATACATAAAGTAAATTCAAGGTAGTAGAAACAAGCAAGGGTTGGCCGGTATTTAATAACGTAACCTGGTGGTTTGGCATCAATTTGATCTTCTTTTTATATTTGTGGGGCTATAATTTCCTGAAGAGATCTACCATTTCTATGGCTGACATGGCGGCATCCCATCCCTTGTTGCCTGCTTTGGTTCCCGCCCTTTCAATAGCCTGTTCAATAGTGTCTGTCGTCAGTACACCGAAGGATATTGGTATCTCCGTTTCCAGACCAACGCTCGCTATCCCCTTGGTGACCTCGGCGCTGATGTATTCAAAATGGGGTGTAGCTCCCCTGATTACCGCGCCAAGACAAATAATCGCATCAAACCGTGCGCTTTTTGCAAGCTTTTTGGCTATTACGGGTAACTCAAATGCACCGGGAACCTTATAAATCTGGATGTCTTTTTCATCCGCACCTGCCCTTGTCAGGGCATCGATGGCGCCCTCAATCAACCTTCCGCAGATGAAATCGTTAAATCGACTGGCGACAATGCCAAACTTCATTCCCTTGGCTATAAGCTTTCCTTCTATTATCCTTGGCATACTCCCCTCTCCATAGTAAAAAATCGTAAAAAATTACCCACAGGTTATAACTGCATATAAGACCTGATAACAATCTATACTTCTAATAAATGCCCCATCTTTTTCTTTTTTGTTGTCAAATATTTAATGTTACTCTCATTAGGTTTTATCTCAATGGGAACGCGTTCGGTAATGGTTATACCGTACCCTTCGAGCCCTACAATTTTTTTCGGATTGTTGGTCATGAGTTTCATCTTTCTGACACCCAGATCGGCAAGTATCTGAGCGCCGATACCATAGTCTCGTAAGTCCGCCTTGAACCCGAGTGAGATATTGGCCTCAACGGTATCCTTCCCGCGTTCCTGCAATTCGTAGGCCCTGATTTTATTAACAAGGCCAATACCCCTGCCTTCCTGATGCATATAAACGATGACGCCTTTTCCCGCCTCTCCCACCATCTTCATGGCTGTATGGAGTTGGTAGCCGCAGTCGCACCTCTCTGATCCGAAGACGTCACCGGTCAGGCATTCTGAATGAACCCTCACCAGTACCTCGTCTTCCGGCTCAATATCTCCCTTGACCATGGCAACATGCTGCATGTTATCTACATCATTTTCGTAAACAATGAGTTTGAATGTGCCCCCGTAGCGGGTGGGAATTGTAGCGGAAGCCGCCCTCCTGATCAGGGATTCGTGTTGCATTCTGAATTGGATGAGATCAGCGATAGTTACTATCTTCAGCCCATGTTTTTTTGCGAAGGTCTCCAGGTCGGGCATCCGGGCCATGGTACCGTCGTCCTTCATGATTTCACAGATTACACCGGCGGGTTTCAACCCGGCTAATCGTGCAAGATCCACGGAACCTTCGGTCTGACCGGTTCTTACCAGTACACCGCCTTTTTTCGCACGTATGGGGAAAACATGTCCCGGGCTGACGATGTCATCGGGAGTGACGTCGTCTGCAACGGCTGTCCGTATCGTTGTAGCCCTGTCAGCAGCGGAAATACCCGTTGTTACACCACGCTTGGCTTCTATAGATACGGTAAAGGCGGTTCCGAAACTGGACCGGTTATCCGATACCATAGGGTGAAGATTCAGCCTGTCAGCTAAGTCTTCACTGAGAGACATGCATATGAGTCCCCTGCCGTATTTGGCCATGAAGTTAACGGCCTCCGGCGCAACAAATTCCGCTGCCATGCACAGATCGCCTTCGTTTTCTCTGTCTTCATCGTCCACTAAGATAACCATTTTACCGCTTTTAATATCTACTATGGCTTCTTTTATCGTACTTACACCCATTTATGTCACCTGTAATTGTTATTTTAAAAATCCGTGCTCCGCAAGGAAATTCATATCAATTCCTTTCCCTGGGTTGAGGAATTTCTCCACATATTTCCCGATGATATCGGTTTCAATATTAACCAGATCAGCCACTTTTTTAAATTCCAATGTTGTGTTCCGGGCTGTGTGGGGAATGATATTAACATAAAATCTATTTTTTTCACAGCGATTTACCGTTAAACTTATCCCATCAACAGCGACTGACCCCTTTTCTACGATGTATCGGCCTAATTCTGTATCAATTTCCAGACCGAACTGGAGTGAATTGGCTTTATTAATTTTTTCCTGAATCTTACCCAGTCCATCAACATGGCCGAGGACAAGATGCCCTCCTAAAAAACTGTTCATCCGCAAGGATTTTTCCAGGTTTACCCTGTCTCCTGACTTCAGCAACTTAAGATTTGTCCTGGCAAGGGTTTCCGCAGATACGTCTGCAGAAAAGCTCCTGTCCGTTTTCTGAGTTACTGTGAGACAGGCGCCGTTAACAGCAATGCTGTCACCAACTTTTATGTCATCTAAATTCAAGGACGTATCGATAACAAGAAGGGCATCTTCTCCCTTCCTCGTTATCCGCTTAACTGCCCCCGCGTTTTCTATAATTCCTGTGAACATGACGGCATCATAAAAAAGTAGTAATCTTTAGTATTATTGGTTATTTGGATTCGTCTTTTTTTACACTCAGGAGGTCCTTGAGTTCCTCCAAAAAATCACTTACGTCACGAAACTCTCTGTATACCGATGCGAACCGAACGTAGGCAACGCCGTCTAAGTTTTGGAGTTCTTTCATAACCTGCTCTCCGACAACGGACGAGGGGATTTCTTTATCCTGATACTCCTGGCAGCGCTGCTCAATTCTCTCCACGATGCTTTCAATTGCATCCGTACTGATGGGGCGCTTTTCACAGGCTTTCTTGATTCCGGAACGTATCTTTGTCCTATCGAATGGTTCTCTCCGGCCATCCTTTTTGACCACCATCGGGAGAACTTCTTCCACAAATTCGTATGTTGTGAATCGTTTTCCGCAGGAGATGCACTCGCGCCGTCTCCGGATTGCATCGCCGTCTTTGCTGATCCGGGAGTCAATAACCCTGTTCTCTGCATTTGCACAAAAAGGACACTTCATATCCGAGACACCTCAACACCGGCTTCCTCTAATATATCTTCCGCTAATTTATCCCTGTAATCTGCCTTTGCAACTACCGTGATGATCCCTGCGTTGATGATCATCTTGGCGCATATGATACAGGGGTGATTGGTACAGTAGAGGGTCGAACCGTTTACACTTACTCCATGAAGAGCAGCCTGAATAATGGCGTTTTGCTCAGCGTGAAGTCCCCGGCAAAGTTCGTGACGTTCACCGGAAGGGACACCTAACTGTTCCCGCAAACACCCCACATCCAGGCAATGATGAAGGCCTGATGGGGCGCCATTGTAGCCTGTAGCCAATACCCTTCGATCCTTTACGAGAACAGCGCCAACGCTTCGTCTCAGACATGTGGACCGTTTCGAGACGAGGTCGGCAATATCCATGAAATATACATCCCATGTCGGCCGCCGGTTTCTTTTGTCGCTGGCTTCTGTTTCTGGAGGTACCGTCTTGGCCATGTTTTTTTTCATACTTAATGTTCAGGTCTTGCCTGAAAGTCGTGATTCTATTTCCCTGATTTTATCGATACGCTTCTGATGGCGACCACCTTCAAATTCTGTATTCAACCACATCTGAGTAATTGATTTTGCTAATTCTGTATCTGTCCGCCTGCCGGCAAGGACGAGGATGTTTGTATCATTATGCAGTCTGCTCAGGCGGGCCGTCTCTTCATCAAGGCATAAAGCTGCTCTGATATGGGGGAATTTGTTTGCAACAATGGTCATACCGGCGCCGGAACCACATACCAGGATCCCCCGGTCAAATCCTCCGGCTGAAACCCTATTGGCCACTTTGGCGGCGAAGTCCGGATAATCAACAGGCTCTGTACTGTCAGTACCGACGTCAGTTAATGCATATCCCTTGTCGGCAAGGTACTGTTTTATTGCCTCTTTCAATAAAAAACCTGCGTGATCAGAACCGATAATTATCCTGGCCATGGTATCAATGTTCATCAAATTTCTTGAGTATCAATACGGCGTTAACCCCGCCAAAACCGAACGTATTGGACATAACTGTTTTAATAGCCTTTTTACGTGCCGTATGGGGAACATAATCGAGATCGCATTCAGGAGCAGGGTTATCCAGATTTATGGTTGGTGGGATAATGCCTTCGGTGATGGAGAGTGCTGAAAAAATTGCCTCCACACCACCTGCGGCCCCTAAAAGATGACCGGTCATGGATTTTGTAGAGCTGACAGCAAGTTTCGCAGCGTGATTACCAAAGACATTTTTGATAGCCTGTGTTTCGTAGAGGTCATTCGGCGGTGTTGATGTGCCGTGGCAATTTATGTAGTCGATGTCGCCGGGACTCATGTGCGCATCGTGCAGGGCAGCGGACATGCATCTGGCCGCTCCTTCATGTCCTGGAGGAGGTATTGCCATGTGGTAGGCGTCACTGGTCGATCCATAACCGACCACTTCCGCATATATTCTGGCATTTCTGTTGAGTGCTTTGGTTAATTCCTCCAGAATCACAATTCCACATCCCTCTCCGATAACAAAACCATCTCTATCTCTGTCAAAGGGACGGCTTGCTTTTTCAGGCTGATCATTTCTGACAGATATCGCCCTCATTGCGTTGAACCCGGCTACACAGAGGGGTGAAATTGCTGCATCAACACCTCCCGCGATCATAACATCGGCATAGTTGCCGGAGATGATTCTCATGGCATCCCCGATGGCGTTGGTACCGGAAGAGCAGGCAGTAGCGGTGCAGTTTATGGGTCCTTTGGCTCCAAATCTGATCGACACATGGCCGGCGCCAAGATTTGCAAGAACAGCAGGGATGGCAAACGGCGACATTTTTCTGGGACCGCCACGGAGGATTGCTTCTTTTTCTCTTTCCATGGTTGCAAGGCCCCCGATAGCTGATCCTATGATTACGCCAACCCGTTCAGCATTTTTTTTATTAATGTCCAGTTCCGAGTCTGCCAAGGCCATCTCGGTGGCTGCCAGTGCATAAATAATGAAGTCATCAAACTTGCGAAGCTCTTTTTTGCTTACAAAATTGCGGGTATCGAAATTCTTCAGTTCACCGGCAATCTTTGTTGCATATCCGGTACTATCGAATTTTGTGATTTTTCCAATCCCTGATTTTCCCTTGCAGATTTCCTTCCAAGTATCCTCGACAGAGTTGCCAAGGGGCGTTACTGCACCGACTCCTGTTATGACGATCCTTCTTTTGACAGGAATATCTTTTCCTCGCATCATGTCACAATTATGTTACCCCTTTACTCCTGAGAAAATCAATCACATCTTGTATTGTACGGATTTTTTCCAGCTCTTCATCGGAGATTTGCAATCCGAAATTTTCTTCCATTTCCATGATCAACTCGACCAAGTCGAGGGAATCGGCTCCCAAATCATCTATAAAGGATGCCTCCGGCACACATTCTTCTTTTGTGACATCCAGATGTTCAATAATAATTTCAACAACCCTTTCTTCGAGTTTCATCAACACTCCCTCCTCAAGTGTATAAGCTGTTTGTGGTGACAGACCCTTCATGAGGGCTTTGAATTTCGCCCTGAATGATCTCCATGGTCATTCCCGTAGAGACGGGAATCCGGTATTTTCAACTTCTACTGTATATGAAAACACTCTTGCAGGTTTCATTTACCGTTTATTTGAAGTTCTTATGAGATCTTTTCAACCGGAATCACCTGTCGCCCTTTATACGTTCCGCAGTTTTGGCAGACATGATGAGGCAGCTTCGGTTCACTGCACTGCGGACACGCAGAAGCCTGTGAGGGCTTGAGAAAATCGTGAGACCTCCTCTTGTTTCTCCTTGTTCTCGAATGTCGTTTAACTGGATTTGGCATAGTAGTTTTTCCTTTACATTAAAATTCACTTGTTATCTGAAGCTTTAATTTTTTTTAGAACGGCCAGCCGTTCATCGATAAATTCAGCATGACAGTTGCAGCTTGCCATGTTGAGATTAGTCCCGCAATGCGGACAGAAACCCTTACAGGTATCCGTGCAAAGAACCCTGATAGGAATTTGCAGCACGATTTGCTCAAATATAAGAGCATCCAGATCGATTACATCATCCTGATAATATCCGTATTCAAGGTCTTCCGGAATCAACTCCTCTTCTTCCGTCAGCCTGTCTTCAGCGGGAATAAGAGTATATCTGAAGTTACTTTTTACAGGAAGATGAGTATTTTCCAGACACCGGCAGCAATTCAAGGTAACAGAAGTCTCCAGATTCCCATCGATAAACACGTTCTCAAGGATTCTTTTAACGGCACAGAAAACTTCGACCCCTTGAATGGAAAAATCACTTTTTTCCTTTTCAGGCAACAGGTCCCGAAACCAATTGCCATCTTTATGAAACTGAAGATTCAGTCCCTCTTCCGGGATAGTGTTGATAATAATTTTCACAATGCGTCCTCAATTGTCTTTAAAATGTAATCCCGGGTATGCGATGAGTAATTGTTTGTAAGGTGCGAAGTAGATTATAAATTGGCCTGGTTGTCAAGCATAATTTTATCGTTCGAAATCCGGCTTGACAAGCGGAGGGTCGCGGCCATATAAGGAATGCATCAAAGAAATGAGAATGGTAAATAAAAATGACTGAAAAAGAAAAGGTTAGATCACGTTTTGCCCCATCCCCGACAGGATTTCTGCACATCGGAGGTGCGAGAACAGCGCTGTTTGCCTGGCTTTATGCCCGGCACTACAATGGACAATTTATTCTGAGGATTGAGGATACCGATCAGCTTCGCTCGACGGAAGAATCAACAAGGGCGATTCTCGATGCTCTTGCATGGCTCGGGCTTTACTGGGATGAGGGTCCGTTCTTTCAGGCACAGCGTGTGGACATGCACAGGGAAATGGTAAAGAAACTCCTGGATGAAGGGAAGGCCTATCATTGCGTATGTACTCCTGAGGAGCTGGAAGAAAAGAGGAAGAGGGCGCTTGCTGAGGGGAGAAAACCAAAGTATGACGGTACATGCCGGGACAAAAATCTTCCCGGATCGGCAAATGCAGCGGTGCGGTTCCGATGTCCCCACACGGGTGTAACGGTAGTGAATGATCTGATTAAGGGTGTGATCACGTTTAACAATGAGGAACTCGATGATCTTGTCATAGAAAGAAGTGACGGCTATCCGACGTACAACTTTGCCGTTGTGGTTGATGATGCCCAGATGGAAATAACCCACGTGATCAGGGGAGATGACCATGTGAACAATACACCGCGGCAGATCCTCCTTTATGAAGCTCTGGGATATACAGTCCCGCAATTCGGTCATGTTTCGATGATTATGGGCTCGGATAAAACGCGGCTGAGTAAACGTCACGGGGCGACGTCGGTTATGACCTACAAGGATATGGGCTACCTTCCGGAGGGCCTCGTTAATTATCTGGTTCGGCTCGGCTGGTCCCATGGCGATCAGGAAATCTTTACAATGGAGGAACTCATTCGCCTCTTCACATTCGATTCGGTAGGGAAATCTGCCGCTGTATTTAATCCGGAAAAACTTCTCTGGCTGAACCAACATTACATTAAAGAGTGCCCGCCGGTGAGACTAGTTCAGGAGATGATACCATTCTGGCAGCAACGGGGCGTCGATACCGCAGATCAGGGTTTTCTCAGACATATCGTTGATGACGTAAAATCGAGGTCGAAGACCCTCGTGGAGCTTGCTGAATCAAGCCTTTTTTACTTCGCGGATGATGTTGCCTATGAGAGCGAAGCGGCAGATGCATTCCTGAAGGCGGAGATGGCGGATCATCTTACGGCTGTAGCTCATGGAATCCCCTCTTTGCAGGATTATACGAAAAAAGGGATAGAGGCATTTCTGCGAACCTTAGCTGAAGACAGGGGTTTCAAGCTCAAAGTGATAGCCCAGCCGCTCCGGGTTGCCCTCACGGGAAAAACTGTCAGTCCCGGTATTGATGATATTATGGTCACACTGGGGAAGGAGAGGGTGATTAAGAGAATTACGAGAGCTGTTGAGTACATTAAAAACAGAGCATGATTTTGATCTTGACTTTTCATACTTGATTAACTAAAAGTCTTCCTCCGACACATTAATTCCACAACCATGGTCCCATCGTCTAGTGGTTAGGACGCTGGCCTCTCACGCCGGAAACCGGGGTTCAACTCCCCGTGGGACTACCAATTATTATTTAATTCCAATATGTTACCTATTTCCATTCCTCACCGAAATGAGCCTTTTTAGCCAGTAACCTAAAAGGTCATTTTTTCGAAGGCTACTCAAAAATATTCGGATGCAAAACGCTCAAAAAACGAAATATTATGAATAGATAGAAATATACTCGGGAGGAGGCTCGCAACATCATCCAGAAAATGACCGGTTATTTTTAAGCAATCTGTCAGGAATAGACGGCTGTGAGACGTCTTTTTCTTTTTGGAGCATGATTATCGATTCATAAACTTCCTTACCGGGAATCTTTCAATCTGAGTCCCCCCAATAGGGAGGGGGGAGGCATACACAAAGGTATAGCAATCAGCAAAGGGGGGAGATAGGCGGCGACATGACAGCACCCAGCGAGCGTCAGCAGCGCGATATGAGAACAGACTTGTACATTAAGACAAGACAGCGAACAGTTTCATGCAGAATTATTTGCCACCATTCGAATGGTAATCAGCGACAATTTATTAAGGAAAACGAGAATATGGCCGAATAGGTTTTCACCTACAAAGCGTTAGAATCAATCTACCATAATCTGTAACGATTACCATATGAAAGGCAGCATCCATATGACGAAGGAAGCCCATAATTAGTGGCCGATGGTCTGTTTGGTGGCGACC
>JAPLJS010000047.1 GCA_026388545.1 Deltaproteobacteria bacterium | reverse complement strand
GTATCGCGAAGCACCCTTGCAGAGGCAAACGAAAAACGGGACTGGCGAATGTATGCCGACTTCTGCCAAATTCTGATTTCTCAAGCACGCTCCCTTTATGCCGATGAAGACTTCGGTGTCGAACTCAAAGAAACCGCCTACGCTTTGGATTCAACTACTATCGACCTTTGCCTATCGCTTTTCCCTTGGGCGTCTTTCCGCAAGCATAAAGCTGCCGTCAAAATGCATACTCTCCTGGATCTTCGCGGCAACATCCACTCGTTCATCGAGATTACCGAGGGAACGCTCCATGACGTCAATATCCTTGACATCCTGGTTCCGGAACCGGGATCTTTCTATATCATGGATCGCGGTTACCTGGACTTTGAAAGACTCTACGTTTTTACCCAACTTCTTGCCTTCTTCGTTACGCGGACCAAGAAAAACACCAAGGTCCGGAGAGTCTACTCCCATCCGGTGGATCGAACCAACGGTCTTCGATACGACCAGACAGTAATGCTGATCACGCCCCAATCACTGGCGGGTTATCCGGAGAAACTCCGCCGCGTAAAGTACTTCGATGCCGAGCGAGAGAAACAGCTCGTTTTTCTCACAAATAATTTCGTCCTTCCCGCATTGACTATCGCCAAACTCTACAAGTGCCGATGGCAAATCGAATTGTTCTTCAAATGGATCAAGCAACATCTTCGTATAAAGGCCTTCTACGGAACATCCGACAATGCAGTAAAAACTCAGATCTGGATCGCCGTTTCTACCTACGTCCTTGTTGCCATCATCCGAAAACGCCTCCACTTGGAGATGAATCTCTACACAATTTTGCAGATCCTGAGTGTCACCCTCTTCGAAAAAGTGCAACTTGATCAGCTATTTACAAATTACGATTACAAAAAAATGCCGGATTTAAAAGAGCAGCCATGTAACCAACTAAATTTGTTCGACTATTAAGCGGACGCGTATGATACTAAATATATGCAAGTATGTCAAATATTTTATATCTTTCTTTTTTATCCTTCACCCTAATCATCGAAATAGGGGATGACTTGCAGAAGGGCAGCGTCCGCCTTTGTCATCACTGAAGTATTGCCCGTTAATTGCCATCTCGAAAAAGCGGGTAACGTCAATTGTGAGAGAGGCCTTCAATGAAAGCGTGAAGGCCGAATTACATTCGTCTTGAGGAAGAAGCGTAAATCTGATAAAATCTTTTTATATCCATAGCAAAGACCAGGAGCTTAGTGCGCAAGCCTCGCCTTGTGCGAATTTTTTCTCTGCCGAAGGAGCCTCTTTTTCTAGGGACTTCATTTTTAATATTTTGAAAGGAGAGTGTAATGGGATTAGTTTATGAGAAGGAAGGGCATATTGCAAAAGTAGGTCTCAATCGCCTTGAGGAAAAGAATGCTCTTGATCCCGGAATCTTGATGGACCTGCATCGTGCGTGGACGGACGTCAATCAGGACGAGAAGATGCGAGTAGTTATTCTCTATTCCTGTTTGCCTGAGATCTTCTGTTCCGGGATGGATCTAAAAACGGCTATTCCAGTACTGACAAAGGCCAGAGAACCTGAGAACGATGCAGAACGATGGCTGATACAGGTGGGACCGCATGTGGGGGAAGCCATGCTGAAACCCAACATTGTAAAAAAGCCGGTAATTGCGGCCATTAACGGTTATTGCCTGACGGGAGGGTTTGAGATGGTGATGGGTGCTGATCTCAGGATCGCCTCGGAAAATGCAGTTTTTCAAATGAGGGAAGCTAGTCTGGGGATCATGCCGGTTGGTGGTTCGAACGTTTATCTGCCTCACATTTTGACACCCTGCAGGGCACTCGAAATCCTTCTTACATCAGGGAATTTCCGTGCAAGGACTTTGTGTGAGTGGGGTTTTATCAACCATGTGGTGCCATCACAGGATGACCTGATGAAGAAGGCTATGGATATGGCGGACAAAATTGCCGGCAATGGTCCCCTTGCAGTTCAAGGAATAATTCAATGCTTCCGGGAAACCCGGGATATGTCTTATGCAGAAGCCTTCAGGAAAGAAATCGAGATCGGTTTACCGATATTCGGGAGTGCTGATGCACGTGAGGGCATTCTTGCCCAGAAGGAGAAACGTAAACCAAATTTTCCCGGAAAATACTGACGCTTTCGCAAAAAGTCCTTTTGCCGGAGCTTTCCCCCGCGACGGCAGGGGCAAAGGCAGATTCCTAATGTGTTGTGCATCTTTCATCACGGCTGCGTACATCTATGCAGGCATCGTTCCGAGGGACGGAGAGTGTTACCGACACTCCGCCAGGCAGATGGTTGAACATGCAGTATGCCGCCATATCTTCACTACTGCAATCATTTTTGTCTTCTGTCTTCTTGACAATCCGGGATCATGATATTATATTTACAGATAAGTGAGAAGATCGATTAACGAAAAATACTTGAACATCACGGAAACATCACGAAGGAGGCTGATTATGAAAGATCGGATGAATGCACTACAGGTTGCCTTGAACAACGAGATGAAAGAACATGAGTTTTATTTAAAAAATGCTGAGAGAACCAAGAATCCCGTCGGGAAGGCAATGTTTCAGCAGATAGCCGGAGAGGAACTGGAGCACCACGAGAGGCTGAAACAGCTCCACGGGAACTGGGAAAAGGAAAAGAAATGGCCCGACACCGTTCCCCTGAAGGTGAAAGATACCACTGTTAAAAATGTTCTGAAGATTGCGGCACAAAAAGCGCCCAAGACAGCGAAGGGCGATGCTGATGATCTAAAGGCAATCCGTACAGCGATCGAATTTGAGGGTAAAGGTGCGGAGTATTATGCAAAACTCCGCGACGAAGTCTCCGATCCAAAAGAAAAGGCGTTCTTTAATCTTCTTGCTAATATTGAACACGAACACTACGTGTCTCTCAAAGACACGGAAGAATATATGACTGACCCCGTGTCCTGGTTCAGAAAGAAGGAAAATACAGGCTTGGACGGAGCCTGATCATACTGTGGGATTTCTTCCCCGCTGGTTCTTCATGTGATTGAGATACCTAAAGGGATCTTTTGGGACATTACGTTCATAAAGATCCCTTTTTAATTTCTCTATCTTCCCCGTCATTCTTCCTTTGATCTGCTCTTCTTTCTGAAAATAACCCTGATTGGTGATTGATCAAAACCGAATGCCTCTCTGATCCTGTTGATCAGGAAGCGCCTGTATGAAAAGTGAACGGCGCCGGGTTCACGGATAAAAAAAACAAACGTGGGTGGAGCGACGGCTACTTGAGTCGTATAGCTGAAGGTATTTGATCTGTTTTGGTGGCGCGGTGGGGGGGTCAATTCGACTAATTTTCTGACAACGCTATTAAGTTCGGCGGTGCTGACACGTTTTGTATACTGGCTTAAAACCGTTTCAATGATGTCAAAGATTTTGGATACCCGCTGCCCGGTGAGTGCCGACACAAAGATGATAGGAGCATAGTCCATAAATTTAACCGTATCTTTGATATTATTTACATAATTTCCCACCGTGGCGTTATCTTTCTTTACGGCGTCCCATTTATTGACGACAATGACGCAGGCAACCCCACTTTCGAGTGTCAACCCTGCAATTTTTGCATCCTGTTCGGTCATGCCTTCCTCGGCATCAATGAGAAGAAGAGCGATATCACAGCGGTTTATGGCTTTAAGAGCCTGGACAATGCTGTATTTTTCGAGAGTAAGGCTTACTCTGCTTTTTCGCCTGATGCCTGCCGTGTCGACCAGCAGATATTTTTTACCGTTCAACTCGAAGGGGGTATCTATGGCGTCTCTTGTTGTGCCCGGTATAGGGTTAACGATGGTTCTTTCATATCCGAGGATTTTGTTCACTAACGAGGATTTTCCGACATTCGGTTTCCCGATCACCGCTATTTTGATCCGCTTTTCCCCGTGAAGATGTTCTTCAGCGGGAGATGAAAGAGAGAGAGCTACATCATCCATTAATTCGTGAATTCCCAGGCCGTGCTGTGCGGAGATGCTGTAAACCTTTTCAATTCCCAGTTCGTAGAATTCAAAAATATGGTTTTCGTGCTTCGGACCGTCGATCTTGTTGATAACAAAGAAGACCGGTTTTTCAAACTCTCTGAGGATATTTGTGATTTCCCTGTCGGATGGTGTTAAACCTTCCCTGCCATCCATGAGAAAGATAATGATATCAGCCTCTTCAATGGCTAAATGTGCCTGCTCTCGCATCTGTGTAAGAATTGTATCTGTAGATGTCGGCTCAAATCCACCCGTATCGATCAGTGTGAAATCTTTATCATACCATGTGCAATCCACATAGTTCCGATCTCTCGTGGCGCCCGGCTCGTCAATGACAATAGCCTTGTTTTTCTCTGACAGGCGATTAAAAAGCGTCGATTTCCCGACATTGGGCCTGCCGATGATGGCAATAACAGGTTTCACTCGACATTAACCTCATAACAGTACTTCATTTCGCAATATCCTTGTCATTTCAACCCCTTCGTATCCCCGCCGTCGGCGGGGACAAGCTTACTGGGGGTAACCTCCGGGAGTGATCTTCATTGAAACCAAAACTGAAGAAGATCACCGTTGTTGCAATTCTATCTGAGAGTGTTACATTTTATCTCTTAGATGATTGATCTATTATTAATGATGTTCAGTAGCATATTCGGCTAACGATAACAATTCTTTCCTCGTTTAGTTTAGTCCAAAGCAAAGGGCTTGAAGTTGCGGGATATTCTGCACGGGGCTTACGAGGGATGTCCCTTTCTTATTCCACTTCCACGAGGGGAGGCAGTCACCACGACGGCAGGCCAAATTACGCCACAGCCCATCCCGGATGGACCGGCAAAAGGGAGGTACTGCTCGAAAAAAGACTTGGATGCAATGCTTGATACATTCTACGATTTACGGGAATGGAACCGGGACGGCATTCCGACAAACGAGAAACTCATCGAACTCGGGTTGATATAAGAAATCGTTCAAAGTTTATGTGCTTCTCCGTGATATTGAACATCAGTAGTGAACGGCTGGAGGAAAAGGACTTATCTAAAAACTGAATTATTGAATAGGCTCTCTTAGTATTATTCTAAGGCATCATGATAGGATTCTTTCAGTTGTTCAGAACCTTTGAAACATGAACAAATGAAACCTCTGCATTTTTGTGTTCCTCCATGAAGAATCTGAGAGCACGTGCTGTTTGGGGGAAAGGATGGCCAATCCCGATGGCGGTTCCGTAGTGCAGAGCACATTGTTTTAATTTGCGGAGTTGTAAAAGGATGGCCGGTTCGAAGGGAATGGTATCCAGAAAATAGTGCCGGTACGCTGCAGGCATATGCAGTGTTCTGGCAATCTTGTATCCCTGTGATTGCAGGGAAGTACGGCTATCGACAAAAAACAGCCCGCTGTCTTTAATAATCCTGAGGGTTTCCGTCATTTTTTCATGTGATCCTGTAAATCGTGAGCCCATATGGTTGTTGATTCCTGTCGCAAGTGACAAGCCGGCAATATTCTCTTCTATGATTCTGTTTATCTTTTTCGGACCGTCTCCTACATAAAGGGCTCCGGGTCCCGGGTCAAGTCTCGGATCGGAAGGCTCCATGGGCTGGTGAAGCATGACCTCGTGCCCGTAATGATTAATTTTTTCAGCCAGAATATTGGAATATCTCAGCCGGGGAAGAATTGAAAAGGTCAGGGGAATGTTCAATTTCAAAAACTGTCTGGTTTGGGATACACTGTGTCCGATATCATCGATAATCAGCGCAATGGAAGGGTTCAGGGAAGAGCCGGCGGTGCGTTTCTCGTAGGCGAAGACGTGTGAGAAGCCGCTGAGACCTAAAAGATAACCTCCCAGCAGAGAGGCGCCTTTTAATAGAAAGCTCCTTCTATCCAATAGTCTCCTCTTTTTCAGACTTAAAAATTACCATATGCTTTTCGCTCGGCGCCTGCAAAACTATCTGAACTTTCTGATTGCACATTCTGTATAATAGGTTTGATTAAACCAAGAAGCACTTTTTCAAGCTAATACAATATATAGTGGTTAATGTCAAGTATAGATACAACATATTGTTGTATTATTTCTTGGGGATTTATGTTTCAATAATCATGTGGGTTTGTCAGTACTTGTGCATAACACATTGTACGGGTGGTGGGGCATGTGCTTTGAGTGCGGCTTAATATAGGGGATGATTTAGGCGAAATTGCCCATGATGAAGGCGTGATCCCTTAACCAATCACGCTTTTTCCTGTAGTCCGGAATAATTGACTGAACTTTTTTCCAGTATTCGGGTGAATGATTTTGATAAAAGAGGTGACAGAGTTCATGGGTGATTATGTAATCAAGAACGGAAATAGATGCCATGATAATTTTCCAGTTGAAGCGGACAATACCCGAACGGGAGCAACTGCCCCAGCGAGTTTTCTGATCCTTGATCTGGATAGAAACTGGCCATCTGCCCAGTTGATGGGCAATGCGAGGTAATCGTTCATCAATCTTCTTTTTTGCATGTTCCTGGTACCACTCTATTAAAGATTCCTTTACCGCCATTCCTGCATCTTTCTCTTGCAGGTTTTTGCTGATCTCCACTTGAAGACGACCGCTTATGAGGTGGCATGTATTACTCAGTCTGTTGACCGATCTAAGAACTTTCAGGCGATACTGCCTGCCCAAATACGGAAATGACTCACCGCTTACAAATTCCTTCGGGGGGTGAAGCCTGCGCTCACGTATTATTCGCTCCTGCTTGTCGAAAATCCATCGGGCCTTTTTCTCCACGAGTGAACGTATTTTTTCCCCACTGAGCCGCTTCGGTGCGCGGACCGTTACAATTGTTGGTTCTACATAGATAGCCACGGTCTTTTTCCGGCTACTATGGACGATTTCATAGTTAATCTGCTTGTTACCAAATTGAATGATATTCATATTTAAGTTTCTTTCAGGTGAATCCTGGCCAGGTTCATAATCTCGCCGGTGAGAGGCTCTACCTGCTCTTCCTGAAATCCCCTTTGTCTCAAAAGGCTCTTGATCTCTCGTCTCATTTCTCTTTGAACATCATTTTTTTCCGTCCAGTCGATGACCGTCTTGGCCTTGATGGCCTCAATCACCTCTCCGGTAAAGGATGCCTGCTCTTTCTCAGAAGCTAAAAATAGGGATTCTCTGAATGGAGAAAGCACACCGTAGAAAGAAAATTCCTTCACATTTTGCAAACCCAGTGAGTGTGCATAAACCTCTCGTTGTTTTTCCTGGCTGCTCATGTCCAGAAGGTCCAAGAGTAATTTTGCCTCGTCCTGCCGCTCTTTCCTGTCTTCTTCTATCAGTTTTTCCAGCCGGTCTCTGAGAGAACCGTAGAAGGCAGGATCGGTGGCAATTTTTTCTGTGATGGTCTGACGGATGGCATATTCTACATGGCTGGCCTTTGCTTTTGAACTTCCCTTAACTTCCAGTTTTTCCCGGAAATCAGGGGCTGTGATATTGATGGGTTCTAAAATCTGTTCCATTCCCGTTTCGGCGATATGCGCATGGATAAGGGCTTCCACCTTCCGGCTGCACTCAATGAGACTGAGGCGCTCATCGCGATAGAGGTTTCTCGCGCCTTCTCGGATGGTGCCGAAAAATTTAAAATCTGCTAAATACGGCGCCGCCTTCGGGTCCGGCATGAGGAAATCCATACTCTTCGCCATGCTCAGAAATGCGGCGTCGAAATCCGCCCGGACATCTTTCGGCTTAAGAATCTCCATGCATTGCTGGAGAATATCTTCCGGTTTTTCCCGGGTGCGGTCTATCTTCTCAAAGAAACTGAGAGTCTTTTTATGCCAGTAATCTAAATTGGCAAGCTCTCGCGAGATGTCGTCCACACCGAAGATGCCTTCCAGGTCTTCTTTCTCGAAGATGACCAGCGCCTCGGCCAGTTCCCGCCCGATTCCCACATAGTCAACAACGAGACCGAATTCTTTCCGGTGATAGGTACGATTCGTCCGGGCCACGGCCTGAAGCAGGGTGTGCTCCTTGAGCCTCTGATCCAGATACATGACCTGCTCAACCGGGGCATCAAAACCGGTCAGCAGCTTATCGCAGACAATCAGGAACTGAAGCGGATTCCGCGGATCGTTGAAGGCCTCCTTGATTTGTTTCTCATCTTCCCTTGTGCGCCTATACTTTTCCTTCCATTCCTTTGGGTCGCCATTGTTTATGGTGATGACAATTTCGGATCGCTCAGGGCCGATCAGCTTATCCATTATTTCTTTATAGCGAATGGCCATCTCTCTGTCCGCAGCCACGATCTGCGCCTTGAAGCCGTTCGGCCTGATCTTGTCATTGAAATGTTCCACCATGTCATGGGCGATGCCTTCAATCCGCCGGTCAGCCCTGGCAATGGTCGCCGCTGTGCCGTATTTCTTTTTGAGGATGGCCTTCTCTTCTTCTGTTTTATCCTGAAAAAGGTCTTCAAATAACTGATCCAGGGATTTGCCGACGACCTGTAGTCTCGCCAGGCGGCTTGCGTAACGCACTGGTACGATTTCCTGGTCTTCTTCCGCATTATGAATTGTGTAGGCATCCAGATAACGCTCCCCCGGCGGGCTGAAATGACGGTAGGTATTGCGGTCCCGCTTGCTGAGCGGGGTGCCGGTGAAAGCGAAGAAAGAGGCATTGGGCAGGGCGCGACGGAGGTTGAGAGCATAAAAGCCGTACTGGGTACGGTGGGCTTCATCGGTCAGGACAATGATATTTTCCGCCTCAGAGAGGGGTTTATCGGGAGGCTTCCGGAACAGATGCACCGTGGTCAAAATCGTCTGTCCAACGTCCTGACTCAGCAGCTCGTAAAGTTTCCTGTGGGTGCCGCCTTTTTCCCTTATCTGTATGGGATTGGGGAAGCGGCAATTGCGAAAGGTCTTGCTGATCTGGTCGTCCAGGTCTATGCGATCCGTTACCACCAGGATAATGGGGTTTTTCAGTTTTTCTTCCTCCCGCCGGAGCTTGACGGCGGCAAAAAGCATGGTGAGAGATTTGCCTGATCCCTGCCAGTGCCAGATGATTCCCTTCTTTTCCTCTTCTGTCGTAACCCTTTTCAGAATCTTATTCACAGCCGTAAATTGCTGATAGCGGCAGACCTTCTTCACCGTTTTCGCCTTTTCCTTTTCAAAGACGATAAAGTTTTGGATTATGTCGAGGAGGTTTCTTTTGTTCAGGATGCCTGCGATCAGCACCTCTTGCTGTGTCGGGCGCTCCGAAAGATCATCTTTTTTGATCAGATCGAGTTTGAGCATCTCTTGAACCGAGGGATGCTCCGCCATATTGGGAAACTTTTCCTTGCCTGGGGCTTTCCACTCGTGGGAAAATTCCGCACTGGATAGAATTGTTCCATACTTTGCGCCGAAAAGATTGAGGGCGATGAGTATCTGGTTCGTGTGAAAAAGGTTTGGGATTTCTTCCTGATAACGTTGTAATTGTACGATCCCTTCACTAATGCCCATCTGTTTGGCTACAGGGCTTTTGCATTCAATCACAACAAAGGGGATGCCGTTGATAAAGATCACAATATCCGGGCGGTCTGTCTGTTTCGGACCTTTTACCCAGAACTGATTGACCGCAAGAAATTCATTCTTTTTCGGATCATCGAAGTTTATGTAACGAACGGTCAGTTTCTGACGTTTAGCCCCAATATCCTGGTTAATGGATATCCCTGCTACCAAATCCTGATGAAAGGTACGGTTTGCCTCGATCAGATTTTCGGCATGGATGTGGGTGATTCTGCGGACGGCCTTGTTGATGCTCTCTTCGGTAAGGCGGGGGTTGATCTCGGCAAGCGTTTTCTTGAGTCTTGATACAAGCACTACTTCTCTCCGGGATGCCCGTTCGCAGTCATCCCGCAATTCCGGGTCCAACTCATCGCCGTGGATGTACCCGTATCCCATGCGTTTTAACTGCGCGATCGCCGGGCTTTCGGAGAGGGTATCTTCGTTAAATATCGGCTTCATGGTTACACGTTCACCCGAACCTTACCGGTTAACAATACCTGCATCAAGCCTTTTTTCAATGATTCCAGTTGGTCTTTGTAACTTGACTCTTTTTTAATGTCTTCGTCAAGAGAATTTAGGATATCTACGATCTGTTTCTGCTCGCCTATCGTTGGCTTTATTATGGGCATATTGGCATACTCTTGCCCATTGATATTTGGCTGTGCACCCGCTCTAAGTATACCTTTAACCCAATTGTAGTAAAGAATAGAGTGAGTATAATGGAATAGAAATTCTGGTAAAAGCACTGTGGGATTTGGTCGGAAACGGATCATGTATCCTGCGAATGCAGATAAACCATCTTCCTCTCTGTATAGATAAGTTTTTCCGACCGTTGCGCCACTTCTGGCGAATAGAAAATCGCCTTTATTGAGAAGATATGGTCCAGCAACATCTTGTCTTATACTTTGCCATGTAGCTGCTGATAATTTTCCATCTTCTGTTACATCTGTTATGCGGATATATCGCGGCAGACGGTCATTCCTATCTATAGCAGCTACGTTTGCCCCATATTCTGGTTTACCATCACAAAGGTCTCCTAATCGCTTGACTTCCCATTCTTCCGGTATCTCCCCAATCTCAGTCTTCTTAAATTTCTGATGACCGATGCCGCGGATCAGGAGGCGCTGCATCAGGCCTTTTTTCGCTTCTTTGGTATTTTCGATGATCTGGGCTGTCTTTTCAATTGCGTCATCAACGGTTGTTAAAATTTCTGCAATCTTTTTTTGTTCGGGAAGTGGGGGTAGCGAAATTTCAAGTGCTTTTAGTTCTGGGGCCTTAATAGTCTTAATAGTTGTTGCTGATGATGCATCATTCAGACGTTTTTGAAACAAATCACTTAGAAGAAATTGTTTCATCCACAAGGGATATACCTTGTTATGATTTGGAGAGATCCTCATAAGATTGGCTGTCATGTTAGCATTTTCTAAACTGTTTGAAATATATCCTATTTTCCCCATCGTACCCCTTACGGAGAGAACAAAATCTCCTTCATGTAAAATAGTTTTGGGAAATTTGAGAGATGTTTCTTTCGCAATATAACGATATTCCGACATATTATTTGAAAGTTCACCATTACCCTTTATCAATTCTCCTCTTATTTCAGGCACACCTTGATGTGGATCGACATATTCGATGTTGTAATATGTTGGGTATCTGTAAACTTCATCACATACATCTTCCAAACTCAGAAGCTCCCAATCCACCGGAATCTTGCCGATAGGCGTGTCCTTATATTTAATACCCGTTTTTAAACTGCTTACCTGCTCTGCCATGATTGTGCTCCGAAGACCTGGAGAATGAAGGATTCAAAGGCCTTTTCATATTCCTGTGGACTTACGTCACTTCCCGGCAATGAGGGAATGTCCAGGCCGCTTCGGGAGAATTCGTTTGCCACTAATTCAAAAGAATCCCGGAGGCGCGAACTTCTCATATAATCACTTAAATCTTCCCGGTTCACCTCATTGAGTGCTGTCCAGCACTGGGCGAGGGCCGAATACAATGCCATCCAGTCGATCCAGAGGGGTCTTTTGACCTCTGTGATACTGCCTTTCGATAAAAATTCCCACCACCGCTCCTGGGACAGCCAGTATTCTGTTTTCCTTTTCCCTTTTATACGGGTGAGGACAAGACCGGAGCGGGAAAGGTCAATCAGGGCGTCCTGCGTTCCCCGGAGTGAAAGACCGATTGATTTTGCCACCTCCGAGGGATGGCCGCCGTCATGCGTAAGCAAATATGTCAGGCACTCCGCCCGTGAGCTGACGCCGAAGAGCACCCGCAACAGGAAGCGTAAGGTCGTATGCGATGTAATGGGTACCTGTCTTGTTAATTTACGGAGCGTTAACATGGGGCGATAAAAGCCATAGGCCATAAATGCAGTATCGGGATTCCCTATCGTGGGATAGGGTTGACCGTCCTTCTGATAAAAGAGAGGGGTTGCATGTCCAGTTTCTGCGGCTGTAGATGGTTTATAGAGATTAGCGAGATTCATCCATTTTCTATCGTCGCTGTTCACTGCGAGCCAGGCGGCTACGGCCCCCATGAGCATGCATTTTGCTGCCTCTTGTTTTCTTAAAATTCCTCTTAATCTCTGCAAGTCAATCCAGTAGCCGTTGACAACCAGCCAGTCCATCACCTCATCGAAGAGCCTCGGTTCATACCTCCCCATTTCGAGGGTAAAGAGCAATAAGGCTTCGGGATCGATAACCCAGGGATCATCAGACCTGGCTTCACCCAGCACCCCTAAAGCCGACCACTGACGCCAGAGGAAAGAGAAAATATTTTCCATGAATATGTTTCTAAATTCTTTCAGAGACATTTTTATATCCCAGGTAGTCCAGAAGATTCTTCAGAGTCTGCCGGTATCCATCCGATATGTCGTGTGTCATGCTCCACCGTGCCGCCTGCTCCAGTTCTTCCGCGCTTGGATTCAGGGCAATCAAATCGTCAAGATGCTTTCCAGTTCCTTGGTCCACAGCGGCATAGAGCTTAAAATGTATCTGATCGTAGCGCCCGAGAAAATGAACGATCAGCTTCTGCCCGTATTGCCGGGTGATGACCCTCTCCATTACATCTTTTGGGAGACCGAGATCGACAGCCGAGGCTGGTCCCGCATTGAGCCAGCCTTCAGGGAGGTTGAAATCGCGGGCGACTTTTCTCACGGCCGCGGTTAGTTCAGGGATCAATGGCTCGGCTTTGATAAGATCTATATTACCGGCCTTATCCCTTTTTACAAAGGCCAGCACATCCACATCTTTTGTAGTTCGTTTTACGAGACCGAGAACGTGCAGGGCCGAGCCGCCGCACACGAGAAGCTCTACCGGTTCTTTTACCGAATATGCCAGATGCTCTCCCAGCGCGCTCAGGATAACATCGACATCTTTCTCATTGCGGATCATATTTATGCCTTGTATCCTAATTCTTTGAGAAATGAATTCATCTTTTCTTCGATCACTGTACGCTCCTTTTTCAGTGTGAACAGCTCATCGATGACTTGCTGAATGTCAATGAGGGCTTCTTCTTCCGTGACGTCAATGTAGCGGGTGATGTTCAGGTTATAGTCATTGGCGCGTATCTCATCAAGGGGTACAGGCCGGCAGTATTTTTCGACAGTTCGGTATTCCCGGTAAGCGCTGGCGATTTTTTCAATGTCTTCTTTCCGCAGCTTGTTCTGATTCTTTCCTTCAAGGTAATCGTTTGCCCCGTAAAGAAAGAAAACCTTTCCCTTGCGCACCTTTGGCTTGTCCCGGTTGATGATGAAGAGGCAGGCAGGAATGCTTGCGCCAAAGAATAGATTGGAAGGGAGTCCGATAACGGCCTCCAGCAAATCATCTTCCAGGATTCCTTTTCTGATTTTACCCTCGGCGCCAGCCCGGAAGAGAACCCCGTGCGGCATGACGACACCGGCACGTCCGTTGACAGTCAGTGTAGCGATCATATGCTGGACAAAGGCGTAATCCCCATAGCCCTTCGGCGGGATGCCGTAACGAAACCGTCGATAGGGATCATGCTGTGCCTCTTCATAACCCCAGTTCTTGAGAGAGAAGGGGGGATTGGCAATGACGATGTCGAAGGTCATGAGTTTTCCGTCTGCTTCAAGAAGTTTCGGTGATCTGAGCGTGTCACCTTTTTCTATGCGGCTATCGGAAAGTCCATGAAGGAGTATATTCATTTTGCAAATTGCCCAGGTGCCGATATTTCTTTCCTGTCCACGCAGAGTGATGTTTCTTGGATTTTGTCCAATGTCCCGGAGGTGATAGAATGATTGAATAAGCATCCCGCCGGAGCCGCAGGTCGGATCACAGATTCTCATCTTCTCCTGGGGATCGAGAGTCTCCACGAGAAGCGTAACGACTTCTTTGGGTGTGTAAAATTCGCCTCCCTTCTTCCCGGCGTCATCGGCAAACTGGTCAATCAGGTATTCATAGGCCCGTCCCAGAATATCGGGTTCGCTTAAATCTTCATTCCGCAGGCGGATTTTGGAAAAATGGGTGATTAATTGCGAAAGGGTAACATCCGGTAACCGGTCTTTGTCGTTGAAATCCGTGACTGCAAGCACACCCTCCAATGTCGCCGTATTCGCTTCTTCCAGTGCATCATTGGCTTTATTGATGACCGTGCCTAAATCCTGAGTATGGGTCTTGATGTGATCCCACCGTGCGATATCCGGAACGAAAAATTCATGTTCATCACGCTCTTCCCAGGCCAGTTGCTTGTTTCCCGTTTCCTTTTCAATCCTCTTACCCTCCTCTTCAAAGACGTCGGAGAGACGCTTCAGGAAGAGCATTCCGAAGATGTAATTCTTGTAGTCTGCCGCATCAATGCTCCCCCGAAGGATATTGGCCGACTCCCATAGATGGGATTTCAATTTCTCCAGGTCTATTTTAGACATAATATTGACCTCAAAATTTAAAATTCACGATTGCATTTGTATATAATGAGAAAGCTTTAAATATTTCCACTTTGTCATTTCGACTATAAGGAGAAATCTTATAAGTTATTGATAAACAATAAGATTGCCGCGTCACTTTGTTCCTCGCAATGACATGGCGTGAAAATTTTCAAAAATCTCAGAGAAATGTACCTGAGAAAATAAAGTATGTCAATAATTATTAATATTATAGTTTAACATCAATTAATATGATGATAAACTAAATTAACAGGGTTATTCATTAAATGACACACCATCATCTTTCAGGGATACATAACCTGTAGGCCCAATAATCAGATGATCGAGAGGTGTTAGATCTACGGTAAGACAGGCTTTAACCAGTTTTCGGTTCAATGATAGATCATGCTGGCTTGGCTTTAAATCACCGGAGGGATGGTTATGGACGAAGATGAGTCCTGACG
Source organism: Deltaproteobacteria bacterium (assembly GCA_026388545.1). Taxonomy (NCBI): domain Bacteria; kingdom Pseudomonadati; phylum Myxococcota; class Myxococcia; species Deltaproteobacteria bacterium. The sequence continues at coordinate 39,004 of JAPLJS010000047.1, read as the reverse complement.
CATTCAATTCCAAGGCTCGTTTGATAATTTTCCTGGGATAGACGGCAGACTGATCAACAGTTCCTCTGAACAGGTCTTCAATCGTAATAACAATATGGGCAGTATTCAGGTAGATGACTTTAAAGACCTCATCTTTTAAATCGGCCATGGAGAGAGAAAGATATTCGACGACATCTTCCGGACCATGAATAGCCGTTTTTCTTAGAACCTGCTCTTTTAACTGGCGTTTGGCCATCTCAGTTGCGGCAAGCAGCTGAGCCACCTTGGCCGTTCCTAAACCTTTTATCTTTTTCAGTTCTTCGCTGTCAGCACTGAGCAATCCCTTCAAGCCGCCGAAATGTTGCAGCAATTCACGGCTTAACGTGACTGCATCCTTTCCCTTTATGCCGCTACGGAGCAGAATTGCCACCAACCCAGCATCGGAGACCGATTCCGGTCCTTTCTCCAGTAACAATTCCCGGGGTCGTTCCGATTCAGGCCAGCCTTTGATACCTTTTGCGTTGCTATTGATATTTGATTTCTTCATTTTTCCTTCAAGTTTATGTTTTGTCCGTATATCCGAATTCCTTGAGCATCCGTGCATCATGGGTCCAGTCTTTACTCACTCGGACAAACAATTCTAAGTAAATCTTTGAGGCAAAGAATTTTTCCATGTCCAGCCGTGCACGCGTGCCGATCTCTTTGAGCATGGAGCCCTTTTTGCCGATAAGAATCCCTTTTTGTGAGTCTTTCGCCACATTGATCGTTGCCTGGATGCGTATCAGGTTTTTCTCTTCATCTTCTTTGAATGAATCCACGACAACTGCTGTTGTATAGGGGATTTCCTGATGGGTGAAAAGGATGATCTTTTCTCTGATGATCTCTGCAGCAATAAAACGTTCGGTTCGGTCGGTCATCACATCATCAGGAAAGTACCTGGGGCCTTCAGGCAGAAGCTTCCATATCTGTTCTATAAGGATGGAGATGCCATCACCGGTCAGGGCGGAGATCGGGATAATCTCGGAAAAAGGAAAAAGTCGCTGCAACTGGTCGATAAAGGGGAGAATATTATCCTTCCGCACAAGGTCGATTTTATTGATAAGCAGAATTACGGGCAGTCTGACGTTCTTAAGGGAATCAATAATCAACTGGTCGTCGCGATGAACACCTTCAGTGGCTTCCACAAGCAGCAGAAGAATGTCGGCACTTCTGAAGGTATCCGTTGCCGTGGCTACCATGAATTGATTCAGCGGTGTTGTCGCCTTATGAATGCCCGGTGTATCGAGGAAGATCAGTTGCCCGCTTTCGATATTCTTGATGCCCATGATCCTGTTTCGCGTGGTCTGGGGCTTATGGGTGGTAATGGCAATCTTTTCACCGATGATTTCATTGAGAAGAGTCGACTTTCCCACATTCGGTCTGCCGATAATGCCGATGAATCCTGATTTGAACATCTGTGATTTCTCCCTGCAGAGTTAACGTATATGGTGCAGAACGGTTGTGAGTACTAATATAAATCCTTTTGATGATTGAATCTGTTTATTTTTGATTTCTTTCCATCCGCAGTCATGGAAAGAGTTCCTCTTTCCTGGTTTGAGTCAATGGAAACAACAATTGTGGTCAGGTTGTACAGCTCTTTCAGTGTGTGCATGTTTTTATTTCCATGGCCGCGGAACGAAGATACATCTTTTGGAGACACTGAAAATAGTACTTCTTTGTTGCTGACCTGTCTGGTGATGAGCAATGATGAAGCCATATCGAAAAACATGGATTCTTCGACCAGTGAGCGGAATGCCGGATGATATGGGCCTGCGATGATGCTGCCCGCCTTCTCCATTTCCCGGGTTGTCTGCAGACCGAGACGGATGACAGGGATACGGGCTTCTTCAAACTTTGTTAAAGCGTGCTTGCACATTTCGATGGCGTCAGACATGCAGAGAGGGGTATAGGCTCCGTTGAAAAAGAGTTCCGCAAGACCTGTATCCTGAAAGACAACAGTGGGGTGAATTCTGACCATGTCGGGCTTCAGGGCAATTGTCTCACTAATTGTATATTCAAATCCCGGACGGCTATCCCCCGGAAGCCCCACCATGAGGTGTATCCCCGTTTTAAATCCGCGATCCTTGAGCATCTCCATGGCACTCATTACTTCAGAGGATGAGTGACCTCTGTTGGAAAGGTTCAGTACCTCATCTACCATGGACTGGGCGCCGATTTCGACGGTTGTAACACCAAAGCGTTCGAGCAGATCCAGGCGTTCATTGTCAATGTTGTCAGGTCTTGTGGATACCCTTACATCGTGCACCTGCCCTTTTTCGATGAACGGACTTGCATACCCCAGGAGTTCAGCCTGGTAGTCTCTCTCCATACCGGTGAAGTTGCCGCCGTAAAAAGCAATCTGGACGCGATCCCTCTTCCGTTTTGTATGACTCAGGTATTTGTATACCGTTTCCCGGAAGATGCTTTCTGTAATCCTCCCGGTATAATTCCCGGCGGTCTTATGTTCATTGCAGAAAATACATCGGTTCGGACAGCCTTGATATACAATAAAAAATGGGATAATCATCTGTGTCATTACAGCCCATCGCTATTCTTCATCAGGGGAAGGGGGCGTATTCTGAAGTTTCGCGAGCTCTTCCAGGGCTTTCTGTGCTGCCCGTTGTTCCGCTTCCTTTTTGCTTTTTCCTGTGCCCGTGGTCGTGATCATGCCCGCGACAGCGAGACCAATCTCGAAAACTTTGTCATGATCGGGACCGATTTCTCTGATCATGGTATACTTAGGCGTCTCTTTAAACCGGTTCTGGCAGATTTCCTGGAGAGCTGTTTTATAATCTCTATAGACAAGGCTCTTTGTTCCTTCCTCTATCAAAGATTCAAAGATGTTTTCCAGGAATTTGTATGCCTTTCCAAATCCGCAATCGAGATATATGGCCGCTGTAACCGCTTCAAAGGCGTTCGAGAGGATAGATGTCTTCGTTCTTCCCCCTGAGCTTTCTTCCCCCTTACCGAGGAGGAGGTAATCTCCGATATTAAGTTTCCGGGCCAGGTCGGCAAGTGAGTGTTCGTTCACAACATAGGCCCTCAGTTTTGAGAGCTGACCCTCTGCATAATCGGGAAATTTTTTTATCAATATATCACTGATGGATAGCCCAATGACGGCATCTCCCAGAAATTCAAGCCTTTCATTGTCTTTACAGGAAAGAGTCGGATTTTCATTGACAAAAGACCGGTGTATCAACGCGTTATTGAGCAGATGGATATCGTTGAAGTTGCTGGCAAGTGTCTGCTGAAAATACCTGAGGCTTGTAAGTCTTTCATCAGTCATCGGTGATAATCCTTCCATACAGTTTTCCGTCTCGAGAAGATTCCGGTATCACGTTTACCATACGATTTGCCAGTGAAGAGTTGCCATTTCGTACAAAGATGGGTACGTAATTGTCAGAAAATCCCTTCATATATCCTGTATTTTTGTCTTTTTTATCCTCAAAAAGAACAGTCAGCTTTTTCCCTATAAACCTTTCAGCGAAGGCGTTTCTCTTTTTTTTTCCGAGGTTCCTCAGTAGTTCACTACGCCTCTTTTTAACGGCATCATTAATTTTTCCGGGGAGCTTTGAGGCGAGAGTGCCAGGTCGTTCTGAATAGGGGAATACATGAAGGTAAGCAACGGGGAGTTCCTCAATTAACCGGAGTGTGTTGTTAAATTCTTCCTCGCCCTCACCGGGGAATCCGACCATGACATCAACGCCGAGGGCAATATCGGTAACTGCCTCACGGATTTCTTCCATGCGATCTTTGAAGAACGCTGAGTCATAATTCCTTCTCATGGCGGAAAGTATCCTGTCGTCCCCACTCTGTAAAGGAATGTGAAGGTGCCTGCAAATGATGACGGCTTCTTTCATCAGTTGAATCATATCATCCGATATTTCCGTGATCTCTAAAGAACTGATGCGCAATCTCTCCACGATTTTGTTCTTCTCAACATATTCCAGTAAGGTGAAAAGATTTGAAGGGGTAACTAAGTCCTGGCCATAGACCCCAAGATGAATACCTGTAAGGACTATTTCTCTATAGTTGGACCGGGCCAGCGCTTCGATTTTGTTTAAAACCTCACGTTCGGGAAGACTCCTGCTTGAACCTCTTGCGTAAGGAACGATACAGTAGCTACAAAAACTGTTACACCCATCCTGGATTTTAAGGAATGCCCTTGTGTGTCCAGGGAATTTTAATGGGCAAAGCCCTGAAAAACCTCTGGCTGTGCAGATATCGCTTACGAGTATTTGCGGATTTCCTTTCACTAAATGCTCCATAATCCGGGGAATATGATCTTTTTCTACGTTTCCTGCGATGAGTGTCACACCGGGAATTCGAGCGATATCTTCAGGTGCGACCTGGGCATAACAACCCGTAACGATAATGGATGCATCAGGATTTGTCCGGATTGCTCTTCTGATAAGCTGCCGTGATTGGTAATCCGTCCGGCCTGTAACTGTGCATGTATTGATGATGTAACAATCGGCCTTTGTATTAAATGGCACTGGTGAAAAGATACTCTTGTCGAGCTTCTCTAAAATACCTGCCGATTCATACTGATTAACCTTGCAACCGAGAGTTGATATGGCAACTTTAATCAATTTCACTGCCTCTATCGATACTGTGCCTTTTTAAATTTAAGCGCCTTAAGCGGTATTTGTCAAGGCCAGTTAAAGGATTGCTGGATTTTTGCCAAAATATGCGGTAGACTTTATATATATCGATTACGGAGGTTTAACAATGGAAAACATTGCAGACTACATAGCAACCCATCAATTTACCGTTGGGGTTTGCGCTTTTGTTGCAATTTTAATAATATATTTTCTTTTCAAGAAACTTATCAAGCTTGCATTGTTATTTATTATTGGACTCTTGGTTTTCACCGGATATGTTTATTTTAAAGATCCTCAAAAAATGCCCAAAAATATTGGAGAGACTATGCAAAAGGCCAAGGAGGAAACGGGGAGTGTGGTGGAAAAGGGCAGGGGTGTATATGATAGTGTAAAGGGGATATATAAAAAGGGCGAAAAACTGGTGACTAAAGATTTAGATAAGTATATGGAACCGGACAAAAAAACCCCCAAGGAGAAATAAAACGTCCACCGTTGAATCGAATTTGCTCTATGGGAAATTAAAGAAGACATACGGTTATAGACTTAAGAGAGAGACTCACTCAGAAAATATTAACCACCATCGCTCTTGGGGGGCAGGCTAAAACGCACAGTTCGCATCCGTTGCATTTTTCCGGATCAAACAGGACTTTCATAGATTGTCTTTCGAGAGAGAGGGCATCAGTTGGACAGAATGCCGTACAGGCGCCACAATGTACGCATTTGTCGATATTCTGGCTGACGTTTTTTGAAACAGGTTCGACTTTAAGGCCCTTTTCTTTTAGAAAGCGGATGCCTTTATCAAAATTTTCTTTCAAACCACTCAATTCAACGACAATAACCCCTTCTCTTCGGGGTAGGATCTGAGCCTTGAGGATGTTGAAGTCGAGATCGTGTTTTTTTACGAGCTGACATATTATAGGCTGGTCCACATTGTCTGCTGTATAACGAATAACGACTTTCTTTGAATACATACGTCTCTTTAATCTCCTAACTTTTCGTAGATGTTAAAAGAACACAGAACCCTTGTCAAGCAATTAGTTGTTCTGTTGCCGTGTGTGAATCAGACCAATTTTTTTCATGCGTCGAGCAGCGTATCCCAGTCCATGAGACTGAAAGTCCTGTGGAGGGAATGATCGTCATCAACCATAGTATGGTAAAGGTTTGTAAAAATCGTTTGGGAAACGTTCTTCACGGAAAATGGAGGAACTACATCATCATTCTTCCCATGATAAATAACCACAGGAATATGGAGCTTCTTCTTACAATACACCATTGTGAATTCTTCGATATTAAGGGCAGGCGCCAGGAGAATGAGCTTCTTGATTTTCTCTTCATTATTGAATGTATATACGGTGGCCATTAATCCCCCGTAACTGGAGCCGACCAAGACCAAGTCTGTTTTATTGATGAGGAGGTTATTCAATTTGTTCATTCTTTCTTGAAAGGTGCCGATAAAATCTTCAATAATCATGTCCGGGTATTTTGATCTGAAAAATACACCTTTCGCCCCCTGACTTGAACTTTCGAGCCCGTGTATAAAAACTCTTGTCAAACCCATAATAGCTCCTTTCTTAATTATTTTAGTATTTTGCATACAAATCGAAAATAGATTGAGATTTTTTTACGACAGGTACTTTTGAAATTGATTTCAGTATGGCAGTGTGTTAAAAATTTCACAAGAGGAGATTTTTTTATGTCCACCATTCACCCTTTTAAAGCACTCAGGCCGCAGAAACAATGTATTAAGGCGGTTGCCTCATACCCTTATGATGTGTTGAACAATGACGAGGCGCGGGAGATTGTCAAAGACAATCCCTTGAGCTTTTTGCATGTAGAGAAATCGGGGATTGACTTGCCGCCTCATGTGGATGAACATGACGAACGTGCGTATGAGATTGCAAAATCAAATCTTGAAAAACTCAATCGAGGTGGGGTTTTGTTTCAGGAAAAAACACCGTGCTTTTATATATATCGACAAAAAATTGGTTCTCATGAGCAGTACGGTATCGTCGCGGTGGTAAGCCTGGCCGAATATGAATCAAATCATATTAAGAAACATGAGCTGACAAAGGCGGATAAAGAACTTGATCGTACCCGCCATGTTCTCACAGTAAATGCCCATACGGGGCCGATATTTATGGCATACCGGGCTCAGGATTTTATTGATCGCCTGGTTGAAAAAATAGTCGGCAGTGATCCTGAATACAATTTTGTCGCCGACGATGGGATATCTCATACAGTCTGGGTTATCAGTGATGAAAAAGATATTGCAGAAGTAACAAGCTCATTTGCAAAGGTTGATACCCTTTACATCGCAGATGGCCACCATCGGGCCGCCGCTGCCGCAACGGTGAGAAAATTGAAAAAGGAACAGAATCCCGGAAGCCGTGGAGATGAAGCATATAACTATGTAATGGCTGTTTTATTTCCCCATAATCATCTTAAGATCATGGGCTATCATCGGGTTGTGAGTGATTTGAACGGCTTGGACGAGCCGGAATTCCTTCGCAAGGTTGGTGAACAATTTTTTGTTTCTGAAAATTTTGTGAAGAAATCACCCGGGCAAAGCCATGAAATCGGGATGTATTTACGAGACAAGTGGTACAAACTAAGGGCGAAAGATGGCAGCTATGACAAAGATGATCCCTTTAAGAGTCTTGATGTTTCTATCCTTCAGGATAATCTGTTAAAGCCTGTTCTGGGGATTCAAAATCCGAGAACAGATAAAAGGATTGAATATGTAGGTGGTGTAAGAGGAATGAAAGAATTGGAAAGACTGGTTGATTCAGGAGAATTTGCTGTTGCATTTTCCCTGTATCCGACAAGTATGGAACAACTCATGGCTGTGTCGGATGCCGACAAAATCATGCCCCCCAAATCTACCTGGTTTGAACCAAAACTCCGCAGCGGCATATTTGTGCATCTCCTAACATCATGAAAAAGACCGCTCCTGACGTCTCAACGTTACAAAAAGAAGGGGAGACAGTCGATGATATCCTGGGAGGGAGTCTCAGGATTTTTCAGAAAAAGAGGGGATATCGGTTTTCCATTGATGCTCTTCTTTTAACCCATTTTGTTCGCCTGAAAAAAGGAGACTATATCGTTGACCTGGGAACGGGGAGTGGGGTGATAGCCGTCATAATGGCCAAGCGTTGGGAATGCGGCAAAGTCGTCGGTGTTGATATTCAGGAAGAACTGGTTGACATGGCGAAACGAAGCGTAGAAGTAAATACGCTCAGTGATACGGTTGAGATACGCTGGGGAGACGTCAGGAAGATTGAACAACTTTTCAATTCTCAGTCCTTTGATGTCGTTATTTTTAATCCTCCTTATAGAAAACTGAAATCAGGCAGAATTAATCCGAATAATGAGAAATCTGTGGCACGGCACGAGATCGAAGGAACGGTGCACGATTTTCTCAAAGCATCGGGATATGTTTTAAAAAAATCGGGACATGCCTACATTATATACCCTGCGACAAGGATGGTGGAGCTTTTGTCATCGATGAGTATGGCAGGTATCGAACCAAAAAGAATGCAAATAGTACATTCATTTGGTGCTTCCCGGGGAGAATTTGTCCTGGTGGAAGGGATAAAAGGCGGGCGTGAAGAGCTGGAGGTTCTGCCCCCTCTATTTATTTATTCGGAGGGGGGCAAATATACGGAAGAGATGACCTGCATTTTCAGGGAGCTTTCCGGGTTGCAGAAAGCCTCCTCCGAATAATATTTTTCGTCATTACTCTTTTCAGGATTTCCTTCAACTCCTTGTCTGCAACAGAAGAGACACTCCTTTCGACCATCTTTTTGTCTTTATCCCTCAGGGAATAGGACTCTGGAGAAAATGACGGTGGATCCGAATTCTTCGCCAAGGCGGAAGAAGAAAATTCACCGATGGAAAAATGGACGTTCTTGATTAATTCCTTCCCCAGGATCTGGTTGAAGTTTTCAATAATTTCGTGCTTAAGAATATGAAGCTGCTGCATCCATACGGAAGAAGAAACTTTAACGAACAGGGTATTTCTTTTGAGCTTATCAGGGCGGGTCTGTGCTGAAATCTGTGGACCTACAGCTTTATACCAGACTTCCAGCAAACGCTGTTCCTCGGAATTGAAAAAGATGTTGTGCTTTTTCAGGATGCCTTGCAGTATGTCGCCGAGTTTTTGAAGATTTGCTTGCTTTCTTCTTTTACGCATAGTTTTTTCTTACATAGTTTCATGTTCAGGTCAAGGACACTATTTTTTTATTTACGATAATACTTTTGAAAATATACGTTTTGTTTCATTCCGAGAAGCAAAGCGACGAGGAGTCTTGTTTGCTATATATAGGTTGTAAGATTTCTCCTTTCAGTCGAAATGACAAAGTGGGATTTTTTCAAAGCTCTCACTAAATGGCTAGTAATTTCTGAATATTTTATGGGAGGGAAAGAGACAATATGGATTTATCGGAGATGATAAAACAGATCAAGGCTCATCCAGCATATCATAATGCAGGAATGATCCTGTGTCACAACGGAGTGGTAAGGGCAACCTCAAGAGGCGGGGACCCGGTAACAGAGCTGATTGTAAACGTTGACCGACCGCGATTGGCTGAGATTATTGCGGAAATGAAGAAACGTCTGGGTATCATCGAGGTTCTTGCCGAGGTGCGGGAAGGAAACCTTAAGGTCGGGGATGATGTCATGCTTGTCGTCGTAGCCGGTGATTTACGGGAAAATGCATTTCCCGTTCTCATGGACGCCGTTAACATGATAAAGGAGCAAGTAACGAAGAAGGTGGAAATGTAAGAGCATGGGATCAGGCCATTAAAACCTGATCCCATTTCACCGGAGTTTACGTAAGTTTTTTCAGTTCCTCGGCAAAGATATCATATGTTTTGCGGCCGAAGAGGACAAAACGAACCAGCTCAATATCACTGTGTTCCTTGAGATAATCGATGGACGTCTTGAGTGCGATGTGTGCCGCTTCGTTTACGGGATAGCCATAGACGCCTGTGCTGATGGCAGGAAAGGCTATGCTTTTCAGCTTCCTTGCAGATGCGAGTTTGAGACTCTCCAGATGGGCGCTTTTCAAAAATGCTGCCTCACCTTTCGTACCATCCTGGTAGACGGGACCAACGGTATGGATGACATATGTTGCCTTGAGATTCCCCCCGGCGGTGATCACCGCCTGCCCCGTGGGGCATCCTCCGATTTTTCGACACTCTTCCATAATGGATGGTCCGCCCGCCCGATGTATGGCGCCATCCACTCCTGCACCCCCTGCGAGTCTTGTGTTGGCGGCATTTACGATTGCATCCGTTTCCTCGTTGGTTATATCTCCTTCAGCGAGGGCAAGAGTAGCATTGTTAATTTTTACTTCCATGATTCAACTCCTTTCCGCCACGGGGATTGTATCCCCGTAGACGAGCAGATGGTATGTTTTTTCAATCCTGGTACAGTTTTCCTTACGGTCCATTGACCAGCAACTTCCGATTACCGAGACAACCTTTTCCCGATTGATTTCTTTAGCTCCTTTTTCACCTTTTTCGATATAAACTGCCCCGCTTGCCGGCATCACTTTGCAGTGAATCATAGTGAGCAGGATGATACAGTAACGGTTGATTTTTAATGTAATATTATAAAACTGTAAAGTGAAACTTTATGATTCCTTTATGAAAAGGCCTTTTATATTGAAAATTCCGTATTTAAATGATATACTATAAAGATTAAACAATCAGAAAATGTTTGTTATGTTAAAGATAGACAAGGCAAAAGATCCCGAAAATATCCTGCGGGAAGAAATGATGAAGGAGAGGGCGGAAGTTCTCGGTCGCGCCGGTGAAAAATTGTCTGATGCCATTGAAAAAATAAGTAAAATTGAGCGGGTTATTGAAGAGCGGTTAAAAGATTTCCACGCTATTGTCGAAAAATGCAACGGTGAATGTGACAACGGTGATCTTGTTTTCTTGGGGCAGAAAATAATCAGAGAAATTAATGGCGAGATTGGTAAATTTAATCACGCAAGAGAGTATGCCAAATTGAGGTATTACTATCTAATTGTAACCAGAGAAGCAATGGGTATGCGGCGTCATCACTGGGTCGAAGAATCATACAGGATTCCTCCAAGGAAAAAATATTTTAGAGACGGATAATGGACCGATATATAAAACAGAGAATGAAGATGGTGGAATCCCAGATAAGAGCAAGGGGGATAAGGGATCCACGAGTTTTAAAGGTTATGGAAACGGTTCCCCGACACTTCTTTGTAAATGAAGCTTTGAGAGACCAGGCGTACAATGATAATCCACTCCCCATAGACGGAGGGCAGACTATATCTCAACCTTATATCGTGGCTCTCATGACGGAAGCCATGGAGCTTGAGGGGAATGAAAAGGTTCTTGAAGTCGGAACGGGATCCGGGTATCAAACCGCCATATTAGCGGAACTTGCCGATCATGTGTTTTCCATCGATCGTATCGCATCACTTGCAGGTGGGGCAAGGAAACTTATTGAATCCCTCAATTATTATAACGTGGCAATCAGAGTGGGAGATGGAACATTAGGGTGGAGAGATGAAGCCCCTTTTGACGCCATAATGGTAACAGCCGGTGCTCCGAACATTCCAAAAACCTTAGTGGAACAACTTGCTGTTGGAGGAAGACTTGTTATCCCTTTCGGCGGCCGCCATTCTCAGGTGCTTATTAAATTGACCCGGTTATCCGTGGATGTGAATGATGTAAAAAAAGAAGACCTCGGTGGATGCCGTTTTGTGGATCTTATCGGAGAATACGGATGGGAGTATTGAAATTACATCTTGAAAGTGTTTTGTCCCGATCTAATTAATATGTCCTGGCGACTACTCATTATCCCGCTTCTTTTAGTAAATCTCTTATACGCATGTACAGGCCATTATACCAAGACCGTAAAAACGAAAGGTGTATACCATAGAGTGAAAAGTGGAGACACCCTTTGGAGCATCGCCAAGGCTTATAATATCAATGTCCAGGAACTGGCTGAGATAAATAATATCACAGATCAGAAGCTGTTAGGGTTCGACAGTGTTCTATTTATTCCTGAGGCAGATCAGGTTATCGATGATGTTATGTCCTCGGTCAGCAAAATGGAGTCTCCTGGAAAAACCACACAAAAAGAAGAAAAAATATCAGCATCCAGGCCTGGTAAAGAAGCGCTATCAAATGATAAAGTACCATTGAAACGAGATGTTGTATCACCGTGGGACGTTTCCAAGGGTAAAGTGGCGGTGTCATCAAAAGAAGAATCAAAGGGTATGACAGCCAAAAGTAAAGAAGGTGTTTCCGCTTTAACGGGCCACATACCATCAAAGCAGGAGACAGGAAAAAAGGTTGAACAGAAAAGTAGAGAAAGGAATAACGGGGGAGAGTCTGAAAAGATAAAGTTCGACAAGGAACGATTCATATGGCCCGTTAAGGGGAAGGTCCGATCAAAGTTCGGTATCCAACCGATGGGTATGTATTATAACGGGATTAAAATAGCAGCAAGGGAAGGAACACCTGTGCTCGCTGCGGCAAGCGGGACAGTGATTTTTTCTGATCCTTTGAAGGATTATGGAGAAACAATTATAATTAAGCATGAAGACAATTACGCCACAGTTTATACAAATTTAAGCAATAGAATGGTAAAAGTGTATGATCAGGTTACAAAGGGAGGTCGTATAGCCTTTCCGGGTAAACCCGAGAAAAAAGGGGAAGCTTACCTGAACTTCGAAATCCGTCATCAGAATAAGGCCCGAAACCCCCTTTTTTTTCTTCCGTGATTCTTAAGATTGATCAGATGACCGCCTTCCAATTTTCTGTTGTTATAATCTATCAGCCGTTTAACATTTCGATGGATGCCTGGAAAAAAGTGAACTTCCCTGGGGTGAAAGGTGATATTCATGTATCTGCAACGGTGTCTACAATGGATGGGGCTTCGTTGTGTGTAAGGAGTTAAAAAATGCAAGAAAATTATTCATTTGAACAGGGTCCGATAAGACCACCCAGTGAGGCGAAAAGCCTTCTCATACGGGCAACAAGGAATTGCCCTTGGAATAAGTGTGCTTTTTGCCACACGTATCGCAATACAAAATTTGAACTGAGATCTGTTGAAGAAATAAAAGACGATATTCAGAAGGCGAGAGATATAGCGGACTACATAAGGGAACTATCCTGGAAACATGGAGAGGGTGGGCATGTCGGAAAAAAAATCGTGAATCTCATATACAGTTCTGAAGATGTTTATAACGATAGTTTCAGATCGATAGCTGCATGGCTTTATTATGGTGGTGAGTCTGTTTTTATTCAGGATGCAAATTCGATCATCATGAAGACGGATGATCTTGTTTACGTACTATCGTTTATTAGAGATAAATTTCCGTCTGTAAATAGAATTACCTCATACTGCCGGTCAAAAACAGCGACCAGGAAATCTGTCGAGGAATTTAAAATGCTGAAAGAAGCCGGCCTTTCACGAATTCACATAGGTATGGAAAGCGGGTATGATCCTCTCTTGAAATTAATAAGAAAAGGAGTGACGGCCAGTGAGCACATAGAAGGAGGCCGTAGGATAATGGAAGCAGGAATTTCACTCTGCGAATATGTAATGCCGGGCCTTGGTGGAGACCGGTGGTCAAATGAACATGCCGAGGAAACGGCGAAAGCTATCAATCAGATAAATCCCGACTTTGTCAGATTAAGGTCTCTTCATGTTGTAAAAGGAACGGATCTTTTTGAAATGATGCTTAGGGGTGATTTCAATCCAATCGGTGAAGAAGACGTCCTGAAAGAAATAAGAAAATTTATTGAAAATCTTGATGGCATTGAAACAACCATAGTGAGTGATCATATTCTGAACCTCATCGAAGAATTAAACGGGAAGCTTCCGGAAGATAAAGAAAAACTTTTGGGAATCATCGACGGGTATTTTTCTCTATCTGAAGAAGAAAGGCTCATATACAGGATTGGGAGAAGAATTGGAATGTATACGAGGCTCGCCGACCTTTCGGATAAGAGCATGTACAGTAGGGTAACGAGTATTATTGATCAATACAGATCGCAGAACCAGGGTCAGCTGGATAAAGATTTATTAAAAATAATGAATACATACATACAATAACACATTCCCGACCATAATGGATGTATATTGACTATTATTTTAAAATGTGATACAAAGAATAGTTTTAAATTAATTAGCGGGTGAGGGAGATGTTTAAGGTAGGAGATTTAGCGGTTTATCCGGCTCAAGGCGTTGGAGTTATCGAAGCAATTGAGAGCAGAGAATATATGGGGAGTAAACAGCTGTTTTACGTTATGAAAATCATGAGCAATGATATGAAAATAATGATTCCCACAGATAGTGCGGAATCCGTTGGTCTCAGAGAGATCATCGCGGAAGAAGAAATTCCCAAAGTGTATGAGATCCTTCGAAACAAGGACGTTACTATCGATAAGCAGACATGGAACAAGCGATATAAAGAATACCTGGATAAGATTAAGACGGGATCAGTATTTGAAATTGCGAGAGTATTGCGAGATCTTTTTATTTTAAAGTCTGATAAAAATCTCTCCTTCGGTGAAAGGAAGATGATGGATACGGCAAAGAGCTTATTAGTTAAAGAAATATCAGTTGCGAGTCACGCAGAAGAAACAAAGGTAGAACAAGATCTTAAAACGATATTAACTGTGCAATGAGCTTCAAGGAATAGCGTAATGTGTAATTTCGGTTATACTTTTTTAAAATAAAATTTTTGCGGAAAGCGAGTCGGTATAAAAGCAACATAATTGGATAAGAAAGGAGGTGATACTATTGATTGTAAAAATTCTTCTCATGGCAGCATGTTCAATGAGCGGTTATTTCATTGCATTTACGTATTATGGATTTCCTCTAGCACTGATAGGATTATTTTTAGGATTATTAATTGCGATTTCTGTCATACAAGCTGAACAGGCCATAAGAAAGGTATCACTCAGAGTTATATTTGGTGGTGTATTGGGTATGATCATCGGTCTTTTCATTGCCTTTTTTCTGGCCTATGGTCTCAATTTTGTAGGTGTTACGTGGGAGAAGCAGCAGGTTGCCCCATGGATATATGCCCTTCTGACAGGTATTATGGGATATCTTGGCCTTGTTCTTGGATCAAAAAAAATTGAGGAGTTTAGTTTATTTAGCTTTAGTCAGACAAAAGAAAATTCTGATTATAGGATTCTTGATACGAGCGTTATTATTGACGGCAGGATTGCAGATATTTGCGATACCGGCTTTATCGAAGGTACCCTAGTGGTTCCCCGGTTTGTTTTAGATGAGTTACAGTACATTGCCGACTCTTCCGATTCTATGAAACGTTCTCGTGGCAGGAGGGGGCTCGATATCCTGAACCGGATGCAAAGAAGTAACGGTATTAATATTGAGGTAGTCGATCAGGATTTCCCGAAGCTTAAGGGTGTTGATGCGAAGCTCGTGGCAATGGCAAAAAAAATGAATGGTAAAATTGTGACAAATGATTTTAACTTGAATAAAGTTGCCGAATTGCAAGGCATAAAAATTTTAAATGTCAATGAACTTGCAAATGCCCTGAAGCCAGTTGTATTACCCGGTGAAATAATGAAGGTGAAGATTATTAAAGATGGAAAAGAGCCCGGACAGGGGGTAGCGTATCTTGATGACGGAACTATGATAATTGTCGATAATGCACAGAAGTACCAGGGATCAAATGTCGATGTTATTGTAACCAGCGTACTGCAAACGACAGCGGGCAGGATGATATTTTCGGAATTGAAGGAGGCGATTGCAGAGAAGAAAGCCTACGGGTTAAGTGTAAAACAATAGAACTATGCTGAAGCCCGGAGAGCTCAAAAGCGCCGGGCTTTTTTTATTTATGGATGTGTCGATGAAAGCGGTTGCGATTATCCCTGCCGGCGGTTCGGGGAAACGAATGCAGGAAAATCTATCAAAACAGTATCTTTTACTGGATGGTATCCCTGTGCTTGCGCATACTCTGAGAGTATTTCAGGGATCGCCAAAGATAGATGAAATATTTCTCATCGTGCCGGGGGATGATATCAAGTATGCTCGAGAATGTATCGTTGAGAAATTTGGTATTTCGAAAGTCAGCCGCATAGTGGCAGGAGGAAGGGAAAGACAGGATTCGGTAAGAAATGGGATTGATATTTTGAGAAGTGATCATGATATTGTTGTCATTCATGATGGTGTCAGGCCGTTCATATCAGAAAGATTAGTCCATTTCGCCATTCTTGAAGCATTAAAGCAGGCGGCCGTGACGGTTGGTGTGCCGGTCAAAGATACTGTGAAATCAGTTGATGGTCATGGGGAGATTTTAAAAACTCTCAACCGCGACAGTCTGTGGCTGACGCAAACACCTCAGGCATTTAAACGGGATGTTATAAAAAAGGCCTATGAAACTGCATATAGGGATAATTACTATGGGACTGATGACGCCTCACTCGTTGAGAGGCTAGGCATCACTGTGAAGATGATTTGCGGCTCCTATGATAACATCAAGATTACAACAAAAGACGACATTATGCTGGCGGAGGTACTCGTAAAAAGACTTAAATCAGATGGCTAATCCATTGGTGAGTGCATACTATTTGGAGTTAATATATATAATTCATAGTGCTCGGTAATGCGATAGACAGACGCATAACGAAAGAAAGGACTAAAGTGAGAATCGGTTTTGGATATGATAGCCACCGGCTTGTTGAGGGAAGAAGATTAGTCCTTGGAGGAATGGAGATACCCCATGAAAAGGGGCTTTTGGGCCACTCTGATGCAGATGCTCTTGTCCATGCCGTCTGCGATGCCATTATTGGCGCCATCGGAGGGGGCGATATTGGCAGGAATTTTCCCGACACAGATCCCACTTATACGGGTATATCCAGTCTGAAACTGCTTCATCAGGTTGGTGTCTTGGCAGGAGAAAAGGGATTTGTAGTAAACAATATAGATTCTACGGTCATTCTGGAAAGGCCGAAATTGATGGGTTATACGCATGAGATGGCGTTGAATGTTGCGAATGTATTAAATATTTCTGTTGACAGGGTTAATGTCAAAGCCAAGACCAATGAAGGGATGGGGTTTTTGGGACGTGACGAAGGTATTGCCGCCTTTGCGGTGGTTACAATCAGCGAGAAGGGCAACAGATGATGCCGCTTAGACCGAGAGTCAGATTTGCACCGTCGCCGACGGGAGATCTCCATGTCGGTAATGCACGGACAGCCCTGTTTAACTGGCTCTTTGCCAAACGCTATGGGGGTGATTTTATCCTCCGGATAGAAGATACGGATCAGGAAAGGACTTCCTCTGTTTTTGAAAAAAACCTTTTAGAAGATCTGAAATGGCTCTCCATAGGCTGGAATGAAGGGCCGGAAAAAGGCGGCGAATTCGGTCCTTACCATCAGATTGAAAGGCTTCATATCTACAAAAAATACCTGAAAGAATTGATTAAAGCTGACCGGGTCTATCCCTGTTATTGTACGGAAGAAGAATTGGAGGAACAGCGTATCAGCCTTCTTGCCATGAAAAGGATGCCGAGGTACATGGGAAAATGCAGGTATCTGGCGGAAAACGAAAGAAAAAAACATGAAGAAGGAGGGAGGAAACCGGCCTTTCGTTTCAAAGTGGATGCAGGACCTATTGAATTTATCGACCTGATTCGGGGATCAATGAAATTTGACGGTGAGGCGATTGGTGATTTTATCATAGTCCGTTCCAATGGTATTCCTTCCTATAATTTCGCCGTGGTCGTCGATGATCACCTCATGGGAATTACCCATGTTATCCGCGGAGAAGACCACCTTTCCAACACAGCCACCCAGAAACTTCTCTATCGGGCTCTTGGCTTTGCCCCTCCTGTATTTGCACACCATTCACTCATTCTGGGTAAAGACCGAGCAAAGTTAAGTAAACGTCATGGGTCGGTCTCCGTTCGGGAATTCAGGAGTAAAGGTATCCTGCCTGAGGCGCTTTTAAACTATTTATCGCTTCTCGGTAGCTCCCTTGGGGAGGGGAAAGAAGTTGCTGACATAGACGAGATCATCAATGTATTTTCCCTTGATAGGGCAGGCAAAAGCGGCGCCATTTTTGATGAAAGTAAGCTAAGATGGCTAAACGCCATATATATCAGGAATTATGACGTTAATAAGCTGACGGAATTGCTCATTCCCTTTATTGAAGAGGCTGGATATGACCCTGGTCTCCTTGATCGTGGGTGGCTTTATCAGGTTGTGGAGGCCCTCAGGGATAATCTTGTGACATTGGCCGATATCGGGGAATACTTAGATATCTTTGTTGATGAAAAATACCACATTTCGGAAGAAGCAACAGCGATTCTTCGGGGGGATACCGCTACTACTGTTTTGAAAGTCCTTCACGAGGTGCTGAATCAAAATAGCATTTCTCATGAACACTTCTACTCTCATCTAATCGATATAGTCCGGAGAAAGACGGGTTTAAAGGCGAAGGATATTTTTATGCCGATCCGGGCTGCTTTAACCGGAAGGACTTCGGGGCCGGAACTCGAAAAGATATTTTCCATCCTAAGAAAAGAATCGATCCTCAAAAGGGTTGAGAGCATAGTAACATAAGCCTGAGGAATCATTTGAATCTCTTATATTATGTAAGTCCTCTTGTGGCGAGGGCTGGCATAATTTTGTACCGTGCAGGATCACCGTATGATGCCGTTGTAAGAGAGTATCAGGAATATCTTATGTACGAACGGCAACTGGATGAAGAGGTTTGAAAGGTTATGCCTGAAGATAAAAAAAATCTGTTGGGAGAGATTCTCGTTGAGCGCAGGGTAATCACGGAAGCCGATCTCCAGGATGCCCTGGATGAACAAAAAATAAGTAAAAAGCGCCTTGGTAAGATACTGATCGGCAAAGGTAAAGCTTCTCCGACCGATATCCTCAATGCCCTTTCCCTTAAACTCACCCATAGTACTCAGACCGAGATAAAGAGATCAACTCTATCGTTCATTGACAGATTGAAAAATACGAGGATACCCATAAAAGTCCGATTGTCTGTTTTCATAACTCTTTTGGTAGTAATAATTATGGCCTTCTTGAGCTTCTTCTACTTCCGGAGTCAAAGGGATGAATTTATTTCTCAGACGGTGCGTCTTGGTAAAGCTATAGTCGTCAATCTGGCTTATAACAGTTCTGTTCCTCTTCTTGAGGATGATGAAGCAAACCTTCACATTTTGTTGGAAGAAGTATCCAAGATAGAGGATATCGAATATGCCATGATCCTTGGTAAAACGGAGCTTATCAGAGCACATACGGATATAAATAAAGTCAATCAACCGTATGATTATATATATGGTGCAACGGTTTTGCGGAGCGACGATCAATTGGAAATAAAGAGATATTATGACAAGACGAAAGAAATACTCGATTTTTATATGCCAGTGGAATTCAATAAGGTTAAGGTGGGGGGTATTCACGTGGGAATCTCCCTCGAAACGCTACAAAAAAAGATATCAGAGACACGACTATTTGTTATATCTCTGACGTTATTAATCATATCGGCCGGTATCGGAATATCATTCTTCATCAGCACAAAATTTTCAAAGCCCATTTACATGCTTGTGAACGGGACCAGAGAAATTAAAAATGGGAATTATAATTTCAAGATAGACCTTTTGAGTAATGATGAGCTTGGTGATCTGACGGCTTCTTTTAACGATATGGCGGAGGGTTTAAGGAAAAAAGAAATTATTCAGGACGCGTTCGGTAAATATGTGGCGCCTGAGGTTGTCGATATGATCCTTAAGCATCCGGATGAGAAATGGTTAAAGGGAGAAAAGCTTGAAGCCACAGTGATGTTTGCGGATATAAGGGGGTTTACTTCATTTTCGGAAAATACGGTTCCCGAAGAGGTTATTGCCGTTTTGAATAATTATTTTACCCTGGCTACTGAGATAATATTTCAGTATGACGGGCATGTGGATAAGTTTATTGGGGATGAAGTTATGGCGGTGTTTGGAGTGCTTTTAGAACATGAGGATCACCCAGCCAGGGCGGTAATGGCCGCTGTAGCCTTACAGAAAGAGCTCAATACAGTAAACCTTAAATTGGAAAGCTCGGGGAAAAAACCGGTGAAAGTTGGTATCGGCATAAACGTTGGAGAATTGATTGTGGGGAACATAGGCTCAAAAAAAAGAATGGAATATACGGTAATAGGTGATACGGTAAATGTCGCCTCCCGTCTGACAAGCTTAGCGGGGCCGGATGAAATTATTATCAGTGATTCCGTATATCAGAAGGTTTGTGAATTTGTCATTGTGGAAGAACTCGATCCGGTTATGGTTAAAGGAAAAAGTGCACCTGTCAAAATATACAGGGTGAAGGGTATAAATCAGCACGTTTGCTAAACCAGAACATTGAATTTTCGTAAATGGCTGTATTGTTAGTTGTGATCTTAATGAGAGTGATTTTTGTGACCTGTTTTGCTATTGTTTGAGGGCCTCCAGCAATCTTTTTGACCTCTGTATATATTCTTTTGCTTTATGGTGGTTTGGGTCGATCTCAAGAACAGTATTCCATTTCGCAATTGCCTCATGGAGCTTCTGTTCCCTGAAGAATTTAAGCCCTGCTCTGTAAAAATTGTCTGCCATATTCTTCAACATAGTTCTGGTTTTTCTTACGTAGGGTTCAGTATTTCCGAATCCCCTTTTCACCTTTGTAAACATATTCAATGCTTTCATGTAATCTTTTTTGTTATAATAAAAAACTCCCAGGTTGTAATACGATAGGTTAAGATATTTTGCTATCTCGGAGTTCCTGGGATCTTTTGATTTCGCCTTTAAGAGCTCATCAATTGCAGCTTGATACTCGCCGCTTTCATAAAATGAAATGGCGATGTTAGGATAATCGCTTTCCTCATATTCTCTACTTTCTTCGCCTCTTCCTCTGGCGCTGTCTCTGCGTACGATTGTACGTGATCGCAACTTTGATTCTGCAAGTGCAATGTTTTGATTTTTTAGTTCATTCACAACTATCGGGTAATCCGGTTTAATACGAAGGGCAGTGAGAAATTCTTTTATGGCAGCCGAAGAATCACTCTCTTTTAATGACAATCCGGCTTTATAATGCTTTTCCGCCTCCTGATCACGTATTGGGGAAAGCCTATTCAATTGTTCTTTCGCGGAACTGTTTGCCGGGTCAATAGTAAGGGCAATTTTAAGCTCCTCGATGGCCGTTGCGATGTCTCCTGTTTGTTCGAGGCTGGATGATTTTTTCATATGCTCTTCAGGAAGGGTATGTTTGAATGCAGGGGCGCATCCATTGAGGAGAACAGCACATGACAGGAGCAGGAAAAAATACTGAAAAAACCCCTGCATGGTGTGTGTTATTTTACCCGATGAAATCATACCTATTCTTGTCTAAAAGTCTGCAGCGACTGTGTGAAGTCGTCTATGTCATCACTGTTGAATATCATTGATCGGTTCAGGGAGAAGTTGTTGGTGAAAAATGGATTGCTGCCTTTAATCACAGTGAATCCGCTTTCGTAGCCGAATTTTTTTAGTTTTTCTACAACTTCGGTGTTAAAATTTCCATATGGGTACGCAAGGCTGGTGGCATTAATACCAAGATTCTCTTTAATGACCCGTTGAGATTCTTCCAATTCTCTCTCTAATGACTCTTTCGTTATTTTTGTCAGGTCGGCATGACTGACCGTATGAGATTGTACCTCGATGACTCCTTCATCGATCATTTCCTTAATTTCATCCCAGCAGAGAGTCACATTATTGGGTTTTGTTTTGATCAAAGCTGTGTAAACGAACAGCGTGGCTTTAAACCCGTACTTTTTGAGAAGTGGTGCAGCTATAGTCATGGCAGTTTTCCACCCGTCATCAATGGTTATAACGACCGAATTTTTGGGTGGTCGCCTCTTGTAGTTAATGAAATTATAGAGAGTGTTGAGGGAGATTACATTATAGCCGTTCTGTTTGAGATACGCCATCTGTTGGTCAAACATCTCTTCAGATATACTTATTTTTGTGCTGGTTTTTTTCTTGCTGAACTGGTGGTAACAAAGAACGGTTACCGTTTGATATCTTCCTGGATAAAGCCCACCAGGGTTAGCCGGTTTCAGGGGAATTACTATATCCTGATCCGGGACAATACTTTTATTCTTATTAAATTCAGCTATAATGTAAGCAAGCCGTCTGTCCCCATAGTACTTTTCTGCGAGCGACTCATAGGTGTCGGAAGAATTCGCAAGAACGACGGCATAGTCCTCTGAAATCCTTGCCCTGTCGCTTACTTCAGGCCGAACGGCCGTTTCTTTAACCATTTCTTTTGAAGGGGCGGCACAACCGCTTATGAGAAGAAGAAATGTGATAAGCAAAATGCGATTGATTATTGAAAAAATCGGATGGTCGGATGTTTTAAACCCGGTGAATGTTCCTGCAGCAATTTGACGGATGCCCCGATTTGGTAATGGATATCCGGATGTGAATCTAAATGCCTTCAAATTGCATTCCCTCGTAAGGAAGCGTCTAGTCGATAATTATTAATAAATACATTCAGTAAAGCGCCCCGACCCCATGTCGTGGCTTGTGGGATACGCCTCCGATCGATTTGTGAAGGTTAACAGCCCCCTGGGAAAATTTGGATGTATAGTACGGGGAGATTTGTTACCATTGGCCTTATAAAGTTTTTCTGCTTTGCGACCGATAATAATCGAAATTATGTATGATAAAATATTCTCAATGAGTTCAAAAATCAAGAAAATATTTTATCGTAGGGGTGAAGACACAGCCTGCAAAGTGTGGCGTTTCAGTGTCTGAAGCAATGATAACATTAAGATTTCTATCTTGACCAGAAGGAGTCCATAAGATATAATTACTGCGATTGTTTTCATGGTATGTCAAACTAATTTTAATAATGAGCGAAAGGGGGATCTATGAAATTTATAGATGAGATCGATCTCAAGGGAAAAAGAGTTTTGTTCAGGTTTGATTTCAATGTTCCTTTGGACAATTCCTTAATAATAACTGATGACATACGCATAAGGGCAGCACTTCCGACGATTAATTATGCCCTCGATGAGGGAGCAAAAGTGATCCTTATGTCGCATCTGGGACGTCCCAAGGGGAAGTCAGCACCTGAGTTCAGCCTCGCTCCGGTGGCAAGAAGGTTGTCGCGACTTATTAATAAAGAGGTAGTGTTGGCGAGTGACTGTATCGGCGATGAAGTCAAAAAATTGGTTGAAGGAATGCCTCCGGGATGCGTTGTGCTTCTCGAAAACCTGAGGTTTCATATTGAAGAGGAAAAGAATTCTGACGAATTTGCAAAAGAACTGGCGAGCCTGGGGGATGTCTATATTGATGATGCGTTTGGAAATGCTCACAGAAAACATGCTTCGAACGTGGGAATTATCAAGTATATTAAGGAATATGGCGCTGGTTTCCTGATAAAGCAGGAATTGAATTATTTGAAGAAGGCGGTAGAAAATCCAGCGAGGCCTTTCGTTGCTATTATTGGAGGGTCGAAGGTATCCGGTAAACTTGAAGCCCTGCTTCACCTCATCAAAAAAGTCGATAAAATGATTATTGGGGGAGGCATGGCTTTTACCTTCCTGAAAGCTCTGGGGAATGAAATTGGTAAATCCATTTTTGAAGAGGAACTGTTGTCAATAGCGAAGGAGATCATGGAGACAGCCAGGCAACTGGGAGTGAAATTTTATTTACCCGTTGATTGTGTCATCGCTGAAGATATGAGCGCCGAAGCGGAAACCAAGATTGTACCCGTGCAGGAAATCAATGCCAAGTGGAAGGGGCTTGATATCGGTCCTGCCACCATTACTCTTTTTACCGAAGCGCTCAGTAATGCCAAAACCATTTTATGGAATGGCCCGATGGGAGTTTTTGAAATTGATGCATTCAGCAGGGGGACTTCGGCATTGGCACACAGTGTGGCAAATTCCTATGCAATTACCATCGTCGGGGGAGGCGATACGGATGTGGCAATTCATAAAACCGGTGAAAGCGATAGAATTACCTATATATCAACCGGTGGTGGAGCTTCCATTGAACTTCTGGCAGGCAAATCACTCCCTGCCATTGAGGCCCTTGATGGTACTGACAGCCCACGCTGATTATGAATCGGAATAAGAAAAGGGGGGAGGTGAACCCCCTTTTTTATTTAAAGATGATTATTAAAAGGGCAAATAGGGCAGAGAAGTTACATGCGAAATATAAAGATGATTCTGGAATATGATGGGAAAAGATATCATGGATGGCAACGGCAGGGTGACATGGCTACAATCCAGAAGGTTCTTGAAGAAAGCATCAGTACTATAACGCAGGAAGACATCAGGGTAATGGGTTCAGGGAGAACGGATGCCGGTGTTCATGCTATTAGTCAGGTAGCGAATTTCATGACGAGTTCGAATATAGAGGTGAGAAACCTCCTTAATGGGATAAATAGTCTTCTGCCGTTGGATGTTGTGGTTAAAGAACTGATCGAGACAGATAAAGATTTTCATGCACGGTATAATGCGAAATGTAAAGTGTATTTATATCAGATATACAACAGGCCGGTTCGATCGGTTTTGTACAGGCACAACGCCTGGTTTATCCGTGAACCTCTCGATATTGGCAGGATGAAGGAAGCGGCTCTCCTTCTTAAAGGAACGTTTGATTTTTCTTCCTTCTGTGCCGCTAATTGCGGTATTAAGAGTCATATAAGAACTGTGAAAAACATTAATATAGAAATGAATCACCGCGGTATGATGAAAATTTGTATAGAAGCCGATGGTTTCTTGAAATATATGGTAAGAAATATAGTCGGTACACTTGTTGATGTCGGGAAGAGGAAGATATCCGTAACAGAGTTAACGGGCATCATGGAAGCAAAGGACAGAAGACGAGCGGGTATAACGGCGCCTGCTCATGGACTATTCTTAAAGGAAGTGAGATACTGATGAAGATTTTGATATTAGGGTATAAAGGTATGCTGGGCAGTGATCTTTTACTGCGGCTTATTCCCTTTCATGAAGTAAATGGTAAGGATATAGAAGATTTTGATATTGCCTCACGAGCGTCTTGTGAGGAAGTCATTTCAGAAGACAATCCGGATGTTGTTATTAATGCGGCTGCTTACACCGATGTTGATGGATGTGAATCGAAGAGAGAACAGTGCTTTTCGGTCATTCCGACAATTTTCTCCTCATACGATCGGCATGGCTTTACGGGAGGAACGGGAAAAACTTTGTTAATACCATTATCGAAAAGGCAAAAACGGAAAAAACGCTCAAAGTCGTTGATGATCAGGTCGGTTCTCCAACATTCACGTGGGATCTGGCGGGTGCTGTTCAACTATTGATTGAAGGTCAATATTCCGGGATCTTTCATATAACAAACAGGGGGAGTTGCAACTGGTATGAATTCACTCTGAAAATATTGAAAACTGCCAGTATCACTGATGTTACCGTGAAGCCTATAAAATCTGATGATCTGGCAAGGCCGGCGAGCCGCCCGCATTACAGTGTCCTTGGCTGTCGAAAATTCATTGAAACTACGGGAAAAACCATGAGATATTGGCAAGTTTCCCTGGATGACTATATCGGCAAAATGGGGTATTAGGATGTTATATGGTGTGTCGAAGTTGCGATAAACCGTTATTATTACTTTAATGGTTACCGGAAATAATCTTGACACCCTAAAGTGATTTCAGTATATTTTCATAAATTTATTACCTTATCTGTAACATGGGTAAAGATCGGACTAAATGGTGAATCTCTGTATTCGTAAAAATCTTTTACTCTTGAAACATATTTGACATCCTTGTAATAAGTTATGAAAGGCCCGCAGAGTTGAGTTAGTTAATCATTTTGCCGAGTGGCGGTTCAAAAACATTAGAATGTTATACAAATTTTAGAGGTTTTCTGTTATAGGGATAGTAGACTCACATTGATCATCAAGAAGGTAATAAAGTAGGTGGGTGATTCTATGAAAAAATTGGTTTTATTTATTACGGTAGCTGGTCTTAGTCTTATATTTTCACTCTTTACGGCATATGCCTATGCCCAGGATAAAATCCGGGTAGTGGGTATGGCTACCATCCATGAGGATGCAATTGATATTGCCCGAGATAAAGCAATTGATAATGCTCAGCGTAATGCTGTGGAAGAGAAAGTGGGCGTCATGATAACCAGCTTTTCAGAAGTTGAGAATTTTCAGGTAAAAATGGATCAGATACTGTCAGAATCCAAGGGATTTATCAATTCCTATAAAATAATTTCAGAGGGGAGAGCAGGGAATAACTACAAGGTGACAATTGAAGCCGATGTCGTTGTCGGCAGATTGAAAGATCGCATGACGGCGATAGACCTTATCATGACCAGGAAGTCTAAGCCCCGTTTGATGATGATATTCAGCGAGAAAGCCCGGAAAGATGCCATAGCGGAAGCAGCTATGGCCAAGTATTTCCTCTCTCATGGATTTAAGCTTGTAGATGCCGATTCTGTCAAAAAAAACAGGGGACAAGGGCGTTTCCAGGCTCTTAGCAATGATCGAAAAGAAGTTTCGAATATCGCTCGCCGCTATGGAGCAGAGGTCGTTATTCTCGGTAAAGTGGAAATAATAACAAAATCTTTTAAGATGGGCGATGTAGAGGTGTCTTCCAACGAAGTTACTGTGTCGGGAAAGGTTATAAATGGTGATACGGGAGAAGTTATTGCAACGGATAGCAAGACACGCAAAGGTGACATAAACGTTACTGCCGAAGAAGCAGCTAAAGATCTGGCTAAAGGAATGAAAGAAGAGATACTGGAGCGGTGGTCATCGGAATTGACAAATGTAGCGACAGTCAAGCTGGAGGTTTCAGGTTTAAATACTTTTAAAGAGCTGTCACGTTTCAAAGAACTTTTAGCCGCGGAAGTAAAGGGATTTAGACAAATGCATCAGCGGTCTTATTCTCATACTAACGGGGAGGTTGAATTGGATGTTGAGATCAAGGGGAATACGCAGAGCTTGGCCGATGATGTCGCTGCAATCACAATGAATGGCAGAAAAATAAAAATATTAGAAATAACACAAAACAAGATTGAAGCTAAGGTACTGCATTGATTATATTTTTAAAATTATGACGCGAGGGAGGCCGTAATGAAGATACAAAAATATCGGATGTCTCTAATCGGTTTGCTTATTCTGATTTTTCTGGCGGGTTGTGCGGTAAGTGAGAGTTACAAAACCGGTCAGGAATTGAGCAACGTAAATCGATGGGAGGAGGCAATTGGCTATTTTGAGACTGCATTGAAGGAGAGCCCCGATAAACAGGAGTATAAAGATGCCCTGCTTGAAGCCAAGCAGAAGGCAGCCAAAATACACTACGAAAAAGCCAAATCAGCATTGGCTAAAGCCCCGGAGCAGAATGTGCCGGCTCTTGAGCAGATTTCAAAAGAGAGTGGCCTTGCATATAATTTTGATCCTAACAATAAAGATATCAAATCCTTCCATGATAGTCTCAGGGAAAAGATCAATAACCTTAATATAACAGTGAAATCGCTGTACAGCCAGGCCGATGTGGATATGCAAAAAGAGGACTGGACGGCCGCACTGGCGAAATTGAAACAGGTCAACAAGATGTTCCTCAATTACGAGGATACAGGTGCGAAGCTTGCCAAAATCGAGCAGGAAGGCGCCAAGTTGTTTTATCAGCAGGGTCTCACGTTGAGTAAACAGGAGGATTGGAAAATGGCGGCCCAGGCATTTAAGACCGCTATGGATATTAATCCCGGTTATTATGATGTTGCAAAGCTCTACCAGGATGCAAAGTCCAAGGATAATGCGGGCTACTTCGTGACCGTGGCTGAAAAGGCGGAACAGGCGAAAAACTGGGGGAAGGCTATTTTCATGTATGAAAAAGCAGCTGAATATCAGCCGGAAAACCAGCCGCTCTTGAAAAAACTGGATAATCTCAAGGCGAAGGTCGGACAACTATACTTTGACGACGCCGGTAAGCTTTTGGATCAGGGAAAATTTTATACGGCTTTAAAAAAGGCAGAAATTGTAAAGTCTTACAAACCCTCAGTGCAGGGAGATGCCGGTTACAAGGAATTTATCAGCAAGTTCTCTACAAAGGTGATGGATAGGGCTGATAAATATCGTGAGCGTGAAATGTGGGGTAACGCATTGATCTGGTACCAGAAAGTAGAAGCATTAAACCCGCAGTATCCGGAGTTGTTCCAGAAAGTATTGGAACTCAGGGATCAAATCAACAAACGAATCAGAAAATCCATTGCAGTGTTCGATTTCGGCAGCCCCAGCAATAACAAAGATGCGGGGAAAATTGTTGCCAACAAGCTGATAACGTATCTTCATAGAAATGCCAGTGGTGACCTTCGAATTATCGAACGTGAAAACTTGCAGTCTATCTTAAGGGAGATGCAGCTTGGGCAAACCGGTATTGTCGATGTAAAATCAGCTCAGACGGCCAAAATGAGAGGAATTGACACGTTTATCATGGGTGATGTTCTCCAATTCACCTCCAAATTCACCGACCACCCGAGCACCAGTCAGGTGAAAGTCCTCGTTGACGAGCAGGATGAGCCCAATCCGGAGTTTCAGCTGTGGCGAATGATGCACCCTAGACCATCCGAGGAGGATAGGAAGTCTATGCCTCCCATGACGGTGAAGAAAAGAATCTATCAATTTATCTCTTACCGACAGGGAACTGCCAAAATCAACGCATTGATAGAAGTATCCTATAAACTCGTGGATACGGCAACAGGGGAGAACATTTATGCCAATACTATACCGGGGAGAATGATCAGGGAGGATAAGTATCAGGATGCTGTGCCGGCTGCCAATATACCCCATGATCCCTTGGAACTTCCAACCGAATCAGAGGCCCTTGATGAATTAACCAATGAAAAGATTTCTGAAGTGGGACGAAGCGTACTCAAACAATTTCAGAGCCTTGAGGTTGAATATTTCAATCAGGGTGAGCAACAAAGATTGAAACGACGCAATCCTGAGCTTGCCATTGAAAGATATACGGATGCCATTTATGATGAGAAATCAAAGGGCATTTCTACCCCGATTTCCCAGAACTCATTGGAATGGATTGATAAATTGATACAAAACAGGTAAGTTTTAAGAAAACTCCGGAATGTAGCCGGAACTTGTATTTGGAGGGAAGAAATGGAGAAAAGGGTCGTCCATTATTTATGTGTATTTCTTCTGATGATACTCGTCTATCCCGCTGTAGCTTTTACTGAAGCAACCCCTCAAGTCAAGTTATCCGTTTTTAATTTCGGCACAATAAATCTGGAGGCATCGGGTTACAATACAACGGTCACCAATATGTTGATAAATACCTTGAGTTCTGAGCCTTCTTTTGCGTTGCTTGATCGTAAGGAGCTTGAGGCTTTTTTGAGTCTCAATGACCTTCAGCAGGATGATAATCTGGAGAACGTCGTCAGTATTGGTTCAAGATTGGGCCTTACTGTAATCGTTGTCGGTAACGTGCGGAAAAATGGATCGATAATTGTAATTAATTGTAAAGTCATCAATGTTGAGCAAAAAAGGGTTATCCTTGATGCCCAGGCAAGATCCCTTGGTGATGCCGGCCTTATGAGTGAAATAAGGAAGCTTAGTGCTTCGATCACTACGGCCATATCAAGTTATGCCTTGAAACAGAAGGATGTGGAAAAGAAAGAAACGTCATGTCCTGTTAATGTGCAAAAACGATCGGGCAATAAGCGGGTTTATCTAGGCTGGGAAGATCCGCCGGGGGTGAGCGCATCCGGATATGAAATATTTCGCGGCAATGCTGAATCCGGACCGTTTGTCAAAATTGCGCAGGTAAATCGACCGGAACATCTTGATCAAGACCTGGACAGGAATACCATCTACTATTATAAAATAAGGGCTTTCAGTAGCAAAGGTATTCAGAGTGATTTTTCAGCCATTATTCCTGCCGAAACAGCATTGACTCCTAATCCTCCCGTTATTTTAAGAACGGAGGGTCATGTAAAAAGTATCGAAGTGACCTGGTCGCCCGGCCCGATTACCAGCGAAGACCCTTTAAAACTAAAGGGATATAAACTCTATAGAGCTAAAACACCGCAGGGGCCGTTTAAAGAGGTTGCCGATATCTTGGGTAAAGATATCGGTATTGGTGTAGATTCCACGACAACCCTTGATAAATTGTTTAAGGTAACCTATGTGGATAGGGGGCTTGCAGATGGGGAGGACTATTATTATAAAGTGACTGCCTATAATGAGAAAAACCTGGAGAGTGATTTTTCTACCTGTATTAAAAGCACCACAATACCCGTTGTCGGTTCCCTTTTCGCACAGGGGGATATGATACGGGAGATTAAATTGTCTTGGAGTCCCATTGATTCACTATTTATTAAGGGGTATTATATTTTCCGGAGTACATTAGAAAGTGGAAATTTTACTAAAATAAAAAAGGTTGATGCATCTGACGCAGGGAGCGGGGAAAAACTATATTATACAGATAAAGAAGGGCTGGGAGATAAGACCCGATATTTTTATCGGATAACTGCTATTGAGAACCCGGATACAGAAACGTCACTATCTGTGGCGGTGTCGGCCGTTACAAAGGGTAAGCCGCCAACTCCACAAGGATTGAAGGCACAAAATGGGCTTGTCAAAAAAGTTGAAGTGACATGGACGGTAAGTCCATATGAAGAAGTCGAAGGCTATAATCTCTACTGGTCTAAGGAAAAGGTGGGTAAATATTCGTTACTGAAGCGGATTGACGGCCGGACGATAAATAGCTTTTCACATGGCGGAGGGGGTTTTGAAAAACTCGATGATAATAATACATATTACTACACGATAACAGCCTTCAACAAGGTGGATGTGGAAAGTGATCTGTCCGAGACAGCCTTCGCTACGACGAAGCCACGACCAACAAAACCCACAGGAGTGAAGGGAGATGAGTTAAAGGTTAAGGAAGTGCCTCTTACATGGCTTCCAAATCCTGAAAAAGATATCGCCGTATATCATATCTATCGCGCTACAGGTTCCGAAGAAGACTTTTCCCGGATCACAAAGGTTCAGGGTACGACCAGTTATAAAGATAAAGAATTGAAAGATGGGTATGCATACAGGTATAGGATCCAGGCAGAGGACAAAGATGAATTACTCAGTGATTTTTCAAATACAATCACTGTTCAGACAAAGCCCAAGCCTAAGAGTCCTGAAGGATTAACCGCTGAAGTCCGTCAAGGGAAGGTTGAGCTTACCTGGAAAGCGGGGAATGAACGTGATATTTCCCATTATACTGTGTATGAGAAGCGTTTTTTTGGTCTTGAAAAGATTGATACGGTAAAAATAACAAATTTCAGTGAGACTGGTCTGGTAAAGGGAAAGAGCAAGGCATATGCTGTGACTTCCGTCGACAAGGATGGTCTTGAGAGTGAACCAAGCCAGGAGGTAACGATTAGCGGAAAATAGGCAGAATGCATAAAGACTGTTTCACTGCGGGAAACCGCCCATGTTGCAGAGGAAAAGGCATCTGCCCTTTTGAATGTGATGAGGAGGTATTTACAATGGCCTTTTGGCAATTTACCGGTTTATGGCAAAAAACGAGGTCAGATACAATCACTGGTGGGCAGAAATTGATCTTTCTTGTTATTGCGTTTCTTTTTCTTTGTACTTCATCCTTTGCTGCTGACATTATGAAATATCAGGTGGTTCCCGGCAGTGATGACAAGGCGTATCTTGTTGATACGACAACGGGGGCTGTATGGGTCCTGACCTATCGGACACTGGCCACCGGACGGGAACCTATAGCGATACCCTATAAATTCATAAAAATATCACCAAAAAGTCATCAAGAATTCCTGGTTGAGACTGTTCAAGGAGCTTCAATGCCGCCAGGTGAGAAACCTTAACTATTTCTGAATCAGCAAGATTCGGATATGGTTCACTCCGCCCCGCATGGTGATTGTGCGAGGGCAGGATTTTAAATTCTGGTCAGAAAAGTGGTGAAAGTGACCCGTTGGGGTTGTCGCCGTTGATTACAGAAAGCGCCATTTGGGGAGGCCTCTCATGAAAAAGGGATTGCAAAGATCCATATTAATCATTGTATTGCTACCTTTACTTTTTATGATCCAAAGCTGTGTGATTGCCACAAAAGGAACCGCCATTACTCCTCAAATCCGGGACTTATTTAAAGGGACTTACAACATTGATCCCTTCATGGATAAACACAAGCCAAATACCGTGGCGGTTCTGCCTTTTTTTAATCAGGCGAAAAGCCAGTTGGGATCCGATGAGGTTCGCAGGGGATTTTACAATCATTTCAGTTCGTTGCCCTATAAAAGCATGAAACTCTATAGCGTGGATAATATTTTAAGGAAGGCCGGGCTAACCGATGCTGAAGCCATCAATAAGATTTCCCCAAAGGAATTGGGCAGGATACTTGATGTGGACGCTGTGATCTATGGCAGTATTTCAGATTTTGACAAGTTATTTGCCGTTGTTTATTCTTCCGTCTCGGTGGGGGCTGAGATTAAGATGTATGATACAAAGACGGGAAATTTTCTCTGGAGCGGCAAGCATGTAACCCGTATCCAGGAGGGTGGTATTTCTACAAATCCCATCGGACTTATTGCGACGATAGTTGCCACTGCCATGAACGTGAGAGATATTCAGCTCCTGAGGGCATGTGACGATCTGTTCCGGGACATGGTCAAGACAATCCCCGTTCCGGCCATAGCCGAAGCCCTCCGGCCACCTGTAATCACTCTGCTTACCCAGGATACGAAAAATCAGCCGAAAAAGGCAGGTGATGAAATTAAAGTGGTCATTCAGGGTGCGCCCAAGATGCAGGCATACTTCAATATTGGTGAGTTCAAAAAGAATATAGACATGCAGGAAGTTGAACCGGGAGGATATCTGGGTGTCTATAAGGTCATCCCCGGTGACAATATCACCAATGCAATGATTACCGGTTATCTCAGGGACGAAGCCGGGAATACGGCTGAGTGGGTTGACGCCGTGGGGACGGTAACCCTCGATACCATACCGCCTGAAAAAATTAAAACCGTCAAAACAGTAGGACGAAGCGCCGTGGTTCTTCTGAACTGGGATAAATCATCAGCCTTAGATCTGGCAGGATACCGGGTCTACCGCAGCAACACTCCGCTCAGCGGTTTTCAGCAAATTGCGAAGACGGAATTGAATGAGTATCGTGATGATAAACTGGTCAATACACAGAAGTATTACTATCAGGTCACTGCCATAGACTGGGCCGGTAACGAAAGTGAAAGAGCGGATGCAATAACCGGGATGCCTGTGGCGCCTGGGCCAACACCTGTATCAGGGATCATTGAATCTGATACTACCTGGTATGCGGGCGCCAGTCCCTATATAATCGAAAATACAGTTGTAGTTAAAGATAAGGCCATTCTCACCATTGAACCGGGCACGGAGATCCGGTCAAAGGGTGGCGCCCTTGTGATTGAAGGACGTCTTAATGCCCAGGGGGATGAAGAGCACATTGTAGTTCTTGACGCCGCGGAAGGTGTAAAATCCTGGGTAGGGTTAATTTTTAATAGTGTTAAGGAAAAGGAAAATCTGGTCAAGTTCTGCCGTATCAGGAATGCGGTAACGGGAATCCTTTGCCAGGCGTCTTCACCGCGTGTTGAGGCATGTGAACTCCTTGAAAACGGTACTGCAATAATGATTTTAGGTGCATTTTCAAAGCCACGGGTGGTGAAAAATACAATCCATAAAAACAGAGAAGCCGCGGTTTCAATTGCGGATGGAGCCCAGCCGAAACTAACGGAAAACAATATCCAGAATAACGCGAAGGAAGGCATTCTCATTCAGTCATCTGCACCGGTAATACTTTATAACAGGATCACACATAACCAGGGGCCGGGAATTACCGTAAAGAACAGTCAGGCCGCAATCACACAGAACAATATCAATGACAACAAACCCTTTGATATCGTGAGTAATATAACAGGGGAGGCGGTCAATGCCCTGAACAACTGGTGGGGTTCTTCCAAAGGTCTTGAAATTCTTGCGGGAATACAAGGGAAAGTCAACATCAAGTCGGTATTAAATGCCCCTTATCCCGATGGGAAGCCACTTGAACTTCCCATACTTTCCCATGTGCTGAGTGGGGGGGCCATCAAGTCGGATGCATTTCTTGTCCTTTCTAACAGTCCTTACCGCATTACAAGGGATGTTATCATTGATGGTGGAGCGACCCTGTATATTGAACCCGGAGTGATAATCCAGTACGACCAGAATACATCCATGATTACGGAAGATGGCGGCATCATGGCTAAAGGCACGGAAGGTCTTCCAATTATATTTACGGCTTCTGGGACTTCACCATCTCCCGGGTTTTACACCAATGCAGTTCGATTTACGAAATCCACCAAGGTAAATAGCGCCTTTGCATATTGTGTCGTTAAATATGCCGATACGGCCTTTGACATCCATTACGGCACACCGGAAATTTCCTATTGCCACATTGCTAAAAATGCACATACGGGTGTGTTTTGCCGAAACGATGCGGCGCCCAAAATATCATACTGCACAATCACAGAAAATTTTGGAGAGGGTGGAATCATAGTCAGAGGGATGTCCAGACCGAAGATCAACTATAATAATTTCATAAAAAATGATATTGTAGATATTCAGGCCTTCTCCACCATACGAGTTGATGCTACAAACAACTGGTGGGGGAAGGCAGCACCCGACGAGAGGAATATTTTTAAGACCAACGACGATAGCATCAACGTTACACCGTGGTTGCAGGCTCCGGAAGGTAAAGCATTTGCTGAAAAAAAATGACATGATTTCATCATTGAAACCTTTGAGGTATTCTGCTATTTTACGTTCGTATTTTTAAATGAAAGGTACGTCAATCAATTTGAAACAAGGATGATTATTTAGTTTTTTGGATGCATTTCCAAAACCATTAGCAAGGAGGATAATATGAGGTCGAAAATAATTGTTGCAGTAGGGATCATCGCCGGCATGGTGCTCCTTTATTCGGGAGTCGGTTTTTGTCAGGAAAAAGTGAGCGGGTCGGAATGGACACAGATCATCGAAAAGATGGGTGATAAAGGGAAGATTAACTGGTCGGAAGGCTATATTGAAGCTCTGGGGATCGGCGCCCCTCCCGAGAGGTATATAGGGAAACCCAATGCCCGTCCCATGGCTTTGAGAGCAGGCAAGATTGATGCCTATCGCAATTTACTCGAGATAACAAAAGGAGTGCGTGTTGATTCCACGACGGTCGTCAAGGATTTTACGGTCGAGAGTGATGTCATTAATGCACAGGTCGAAGGCCTTGTTAAAGGTGCTCAGGTAATAAATCAGGAGTACATGTCTGATGGAACTGTGGAAGTGACGGTCAGAATGCCCTTGTCGGGTAATTTTTCACAAGTCATTATACCCAAGGCCCTCGACAGGAGACGTGAGATGGCGCCTCCCGTCATACCACCGGCAGCTCCGGCAGCACCAGTTCCGGCAGCAGGGGTCGTTTACACGGGAATGGTAATTGATGCCCGAGGTCTTCAAGCACGACCTGCCATGTCCCCCAAGGTTCTTGATGAAAATGGAAAGGAAGTCTATGGATCCATGAATGTGGATCGTGAGTATGCCGTTCAACAGGGCATGAGCGGTTATGCGAGAGATCTTACGGCAGCCCAGAGTAATCCAAGGGTGACAAACAATCCGGTCAGTGTTAAGGGAATTAAAACCGAAGGCCCCGGCAAGTCCGACATTGTTATCAGTAATGCCGATGCGGAAAAGATCAGAGGTACTTCAGAAAACCTGATCTTTTTGAAAAAATGCCGGGTTATGGTGGTTCTGGATTGATCTGATACGATAATTGATCACTATTTGACCGCAGTTGCCACATCCTGGTAACTGCGGTCTTTTCGTATAGTGTATATGCTAAAAAAGTTGCTGGCATCTCACGGAGTCAAGGGGTCCAGTGGTCAAGGATTCAAGTGAATAGACCATACCCTTGACCCCTTGAATCCTTTTTACAGCAAAGAGGGAAGACACTCATTTTTTTAATGATAGGTGATTAATTGTGGCCGGGAAAATTATTGTTCTACCTGAAAGTCTATCCAGTAAAATTGCAGCGGGAGAGGTTGTCGAGAGACCCGCATCCATTCTCAAGGAACTCCTGGAAAATGCCGTCGATGCCGGTGCTACGGATGTTACCATTGAGCTTGAAAAAGGAGGCTGTGGATCAATCAAGGTTGTCGACAATGGTGAAGGCATAGAGAGCATAGATGTTCCGCGTGCTTTTGAACGTTTTGCTACAAGTAAGATATACCAGTTTGATGATATTTATAAGGTAAGATCGTATGGCTTTCGAGGGGAGGCGCTTCCGAGTATTGCCGCGGTTTCCCGGGTCGAGATGGTTACGAGGAAACAGCCCGCTTTATCGGGCACAAGAGTGATTATAGAAGCAGGACAAGTCAAGACTGTTACCGATACGGGGTGTCCGGTCGGAACCTCTATCCTGGTGAGTCATATCTTTGATCCCGTTCCCGTACGTAAAAAGTTCCTCAAAAAAGAGATGACGGAGCAGGGATATTGTATGGATGTGATGACAAGAATTGCCCTTTCCCGTCCTGAAATCAGAATGAGAGTCGTTGCTCACGGCAGGGAGATTTTGAATATACCTGCGGCCAGGGATATTTCAGAGAGAGTCTCTCTTGTTTTGGGGACGGATTTCATGGACCATATGGTATCGGTTAAAGGCGTTAAGGGGAGCATAACGCTCACGGGATTAGCCTCTAAACCCGAGTACAGCCGATCCGGGGCGAAGCAATTGTATTATTATGTGAACAAACGATTTGTCAGGGATTATCTTTTAAACCATGCCGTAATGACAGCGTATCGGCGTTTGATCGAGGCAAAGAGATATCCCGCTGTAATTATGTTTGTTGATTTTCCTCCCGAAGATGTCGATGTCAATGTCCATCCCGCAAAAATGGAGGTTCGTTTCAGAAATCCGAAGGAAGTTTATGATAGTATCGTTGAGACTCTGGCTACTGCCCTGGCCAATATTGCCCCCGTTTCATCAGGAGAGAGGGGCCCGATGATGCCCGATGGATATAGTGAAAGAGTTCGAGAAGCGCTGAAGCGATACACGATATCATCAGGGAGTGAGAAGCTGTTTTTTAACAAAGGTGTTCGTGACTCCGTGATGCCCGAACCCCTAACCGGGAAAGATCAGGAGAAGGATGTTACACAATTACACAGATTGTCGGAAGAAAGTCACGGAGAACAGGAGATTTCATGCGAACGGTTGAATTTTGCCGACCTTGAATATATCGGACAGATTGCCGGCACGTACCTCGCTTTTTCTTCACCCGCAGGCATGACCCTCATTGACCAGCATGCGGCTCACGAAAGGATTTTGTTTGATAAACTTAAGAAGGGATCGTCTGCGCCGGGTGAAAAAGTGATCAGCCAGCGGCTGCTGATGTCGGAGCTTGTGAGCCTTGCGCACGGTGAGTACGATACCTTGATGGAATATGCAAAAATATTTGAAGATGCGGGCATAGAGGTGGAACCCTTTGGAGAAAAGACGGTTATTGTGAAATCTGTACCTGCCATGCTGTCTCATAGTGAACCCAAGGAATTGTTTTTTGAGATCCTTGAGGAATTTTCGAAGACGGAACGATCTCTGGGGTTGGAAGAGCGGAAGGAAAAAATGTTTGCCCTTTTAGCCTGCAAAGGGGCGGTTAAGGCGAATCAGAAACTTTCGGAATCAGAGGTGGCAATGCTTTGCAGGGATCTGGATGCCACAACGTTTTCCTCCACCTGTCCCCATGGGAGACCTGTGTTTATATCATTCACCATCAGGGACATGGAAAGGATGTTTAAAAGATAATATATATAATTGGTATAAACGACAGTAAATCCCGCCTGATCGCTATCGTCGGACTGTTACCACCGATTCACCAACTGTCCATAATGTTTTTTCAGTGTTGAAAGGTGGAGTTAGGATCAGTGGTAACAATCATCGATAATATCTTCTCAGTCTAAAACGATCATGACGCGGCATTTCTGCAAAAAGGTCAAGTTGTCCTTCGCTGCCCTGATCTGCTTGGCGTCTTCATTGCTGATCTTGAATTCCGTCATACTCGCACCTTCCGCAGTGATGGCCTTTACGGTCAATGGGTTGTTGGTGACTCTGGGGTTACTTTGGGATGCTGTCAGATCGCGGGCGTAACCGCAGATTCCCTGCTGCATGGCGTATTCCTTTTTTACAAGCAGAGTACCATAGACCTCGGCGCCGTTCTCGTCAAAAATCTTTGGGGATATGGCGGGTCGTCCCTGGAGGCCTCGTGCGTCCACTACTAATCCCGTATATACCTCATCAGCAGGCGCCTTTTTTTGGAGAAGGGTACCGGCTTATGTTCTTTTGTGTCAGTCTTCTTATCATCGGCAATGGCCTTGGGAATGACCGCTTTGGCGAGACCGGAGAGAGGCATTCTTACCGTCACCTCCACCGTACCGTCAGACAGGTATGCCTTGTTCACCATAGCAGCACCTTTGACAAGGCCTGAAACCGCGGCGTTGATTACATCACTCTCCACCACAAAGTCCTTTACCGTTGTTTTAGAATCAATCTGTACTCCTTGAACGGTTTCCAACAGATTTCTATACGCGTCGACCTGGGCCGCCCTCAAAGCCATGGGGCGCGCCTGGGGTTTTCCGTAATATTGCTCAGGCGGTGCGCCCGTACCTACGGCTTCAATATAACCTTCCTCGTAGTTAACCAATCCCTTGTCGCCCACCTTGTCGGTCACCTTCGATTCGATGATCTTCGTCCAATCTGTCATGCCTACCTTGCCTTCGCTGCTCTCCTGACAAAAGCCGATCCCGGCACACAGAAAAATTACACCTACGATAAATGAGATTACTCCCTTATACTGCGACTTCATAATCTGCCTCCTTAAAATTTTTCTTATATATCTCATAATTGGTAATATTTTAACACTGAGGAAATGATTTCCATTTTTTATCTTGATGTTTATTCTGCTATCGTTAATTGTTTTTTGCTACCGCACGCCTGTGCCTCATTAACATCCGATAGTTGCTGTTCGGTAAGGGAATTGATTGATGACATTTTTATCTGCGGATTCTGTGATAAAGCAAATCGAAAGTCAAGAAAAACAGGTTCATCCGGTTCATGCGTACTTTTGAGTTGATAATCTGTTGAATTGAGCCTTGACGAAATTACACCTACCTATACGTAAGTGCGCCACGAAGGTGCATGGAAGATGAGGGTAGGTCCCTCGGAGTCGGTTTGCAGGAACTGGCTTCAAACCACCTTAAGCTGCAGTGGTAAAGAGCCATTGTGGTGAGCGTTAAGGAAAAGGCAAGG